>CATPBJ010000071.1 GCA_955652395.1 uncultured Terriglobales bacterium
CCAGTGCTCCGCCTCGGTACGCTCGCCTCGCGGTTTTGGCCGCTTGGGCTTCTCCCTTCACATCAGAGCGACTGGTTCCTGCAGTTCCGCGCAACAGCCTGCATCCGCTTCACGCCCCCTCTACGCCGGTCGCCGTCCGCTCAGTCATCAGGCACCCAGCAGACTTATCCCAGGTGAGATACACGCCCCTGGTTTTGACGACACTTGATTTCTTAACGACGCGTCTTCGAAGGGTTCACTTTCGTTCGTCTCTCGGATGCTTACCTGCACGGGTTTAGTCCCGCGCTTTTGGTCCAACGCACACCACCGCGGCTCTTTACCGCAGCAGCTTGGAGTGGTTTGAGATCTGCTCCTGAAAACCGATCCCGAGGGGCCTTCCCTCATCTATTGCGCAGCTTATCCACACGGCTATTTAGTTCATGTCGAACTCCTCATCCGTGTGCTTCTGCAGCACACAATAACCGAGGAAATCCGTTTCGTAGATTGCGTTCAACACTTCGACCGTCGCGCGCTGGACGATTTTGTCTTCCAATGCGGGAACTCCGAGCGGTCTTTTCCGCCCGTCGCTCTTGTCGATATACGCCTACGCACCGGCTTCGCTCGATACGCTCCTCGCTTCAGCCTACCGAATTGAACAGAAGGTTTCTAGGAGAAACCGCCGTGCCTTTTGTCGCGCCAAAGTAAATTGAACCCGATGTCAGTAAACGGTGCGCCTTTGGGATTCTTTGGGTTTGAGAGTGTGATCAGGGTTGAGCACCGACATCACAAATTAACCAGTGCTCAATGCAGCACCGATCAACTCAGGTCCAACGGTAGCCCACATGCACCGAGCCCTGTTCAGGTTCTACGCATAACCGGCTGACACCAAATCTTATGCAATGCTCTTCAGCTGATCTTCTTCGTTGTGTAGAGCGAATCAGCGGTGACGATTATTTCCGACCGAGTGCGAACACGGGCGATTTAGCAGCCCAAATCTGGAACTTAGCATTCCGAGCAGTGCCAACTATGCCCCGAAGTCCGATCCAAGTTTTTCATTGGTCGAGTTACTGCAAAGTCCACTGCAAGATCCTTTCCGAATGTACCCGAAATACGCCGAAAACGATGCAAGGACGCCTAGGTAAGTCCATGAAAACAGGCTCTGGACGCGGCTTTCGGAGCATTATGAGACCGTCGCTCTCGCCACCTGAGCTACGCCGCCACTTTTTATTTCGACATCTTACCGGACCACTCTGTCCATGCGGTTGGGAGGGAGCATGAACCGACGCCAGACGGATTTTCGGTAGGAACCCTCGGGTTTTTTCGTCCGCCGTTACATCGATTGTAGACGGTGAGCCGCAACGGGTGCAACGTTCTCACGCCGACATGTCTATGTCTCACCGCCCAACCACATCAACGAGTTCAGAGTCGGACGCTGTCCAGGCCCGCGCACCCTGGTGGTCCAGCTTGTGCGTGGCATCATTCCAGCGCAGGTGAGTGATCCGGCTGTCTCCCTTCTCGTATGCGTAGGTGGTTCCGTCATCCTGATAGAGCGCGAACTCGGCATCGGCACCCGGATAAACACGCACCTTGACGATCTTTTGTGCCTGGCTCGTGCTCTCGATCGCGTCGCCCAGAGGCAGAATCGATCCGGCACGAACAAACAGGGGCAGCGTGTCGATGGGCGCATCTGCCTGGACAGTTTGCCCGCCGCGAAGGCGTTGGTTCGTCCAGTAGTTGTACCAGTCGGCGCCGGCGGGAAGGTAAACCGAGCGGCTGGTCACGCCCTGTTCGGTCACCGGGGCAACAAGAAATGCCGGACCAAACATGTATTCATCACATAAGTCGGCAACTTTCGGGTCATTGGGAAAATCCATGAACAGCGCGCGCATGTACGGCGCGCCCGTCTGGTACGAGTCGTAGCCGAGGGAATAGATATACGGCATCAGCTGGTAGCGCAGCTTGAGATATTTCTCCAGGATCGGCTCCGCTTGCTTGCCGTAGGACCACACTTCGTTGTACCGGCGGCTGCCGTGGGCGCGGAAAATCGGCAGGAAAGCTCCGTACTCGAACCAGCGAGTGTAGAGTTCCGCATAGTCTTCATATCCGCCGACATTGTCGCGCGCGTCGGAGGCATCGAGCAGCGGCGGATGCGCGGGATGGTGCTCCTTCGGCAGATATTGCCAGCCCCCGATGTCCTGGGTCCAATAGGCGATGCCGGAAGCGGTGAAGCCGAGGCCGGTGGGAACCTGGCGCTGAAGCGTGTCCCACGTGGGATAAATGTCCGACGACCAGAACATGCTGCCGTTGCGCTGCGCGCCGAGGTAAGCGTCACGCGAAAGGATAAGCGCACGATGCTTGGTGTCGCGGCGGAAACCGTCATAAAGCGCGGCGGTATGAACTAATGGATAGATATTGTAGTAACGCGTGCCCGGCCCGACCGAGAAGTAACTGCCATTCGGCGGCAGATCGGGTTCGGTTTCGTCGGCCCAAATCGAGTCGAAGCCTTGGCTGATGATATTGTCTCGAATCGTTTCCCAGAACCAGCGCCCCGCTTCGGGGTTAGTGGTGTCGATATCCGACCCGGCCCGGTCGTACGGAAGTCCGTCGGTGGGCGTACCGTCGGCAAGATGCTCAAACCAGCCTTTCTTCAGCAGGAAATCGTAGTAGCGGGAGCCTTGGACAAAGCGGGGCCACACGCTGATCATCGTCTGGAAGCCCATGTCGTGAAGCTGGCGGTTCATCTCTGCCGGATCAGGCCATTTGTCGGGAACAAAATCCATCTGTCCCATTCTTGTGTAGTAGAACCAGTCCACCACCAGGATGTCGGCGGGAAGATGGCGCTCGCGATATCCCTTGGCCACGGCTAACAGTTCATCCTGCGAGGAATAGCGCTGCTTGCACTGAATGTAACCATAAGCGGCTTTCGGCAGCAGGGGCGTGGCCCCGGTGAGCAGGCGGTATCCTGAGTAGATCTCGTTCAGCGTGGTGCCCGCAATTACGAAGAACGACACGCGGTCACCCACCTCGGATGTCCAACGGGTTTGCTCGTTGAATCCCGGCTCAATGACGGTTTTCGAGGGATTATCCCAGATGATTCCATAACCGTAATTGGTCACCATGAAGGGCACGCAGACCGTGGGCCCGCCGGTTGCGGTGTAATTGTGCCAGCATTCGACGCGGTGCGCGCGATGATCGAGAAACCCCTCGTGATATTGGCCGAGGCCGTAATAGTGCTCGTCGTCGGGAGAAACGAAGCTGGCGCCGACCTGATAGAACGGTGGATCGGACGGGCGCTTATCATTCAACACACCAGCGTTCCCGTCTTTGTAGTTGGGCACAGACATGGACCAGCCGGTCATTTGCAACAGTGTCTTGCCTTCCGGGGTTCGGATCGAAATGTTGGCCGGCGGAGCGGAACCGTTGAAGAATTTCCCAATATCAATCTGCGTCGCCATGGGCTTGCCCGGATGATTCACCGCGACCGTGACGACCAGGCGAGAGGACCGGTAGACATCTCCCTGTTCGCTCTGCTGGTGTGCCCAGCCATCGGCGGCGGGCGTCGCCACGAAACCATAGCCGGGCGCGGCCAGAGCCCCGCCCTTGTTCAGGCTCAGGGTCACGCGGATGATATTCGGTGCATAGGGTTCCAGCACAACGGTGCCGCCATTGCGATCCAATACGACCGGCGTGGCCTGGGCATTGGCAAGGCCGGCGCATGCGAGAATCAGCATGAGAAGCAGACGGGCCCGGCCCGGAAAGTCAGTGGGACGTTCAGGTCTAGTTGGAGCGGGAGAAACGGGGACAACGGAATGGAGACTATGACAAGGCTGCCACTGAATTCCTCGCATTCTCGCACCTCCGGTCATTGTCTGAAGTCACGCGCTGAAGTCATGCGCTAATTGCTGAGTGAGAACCGGCTAGTATCTTAACGTCAAACGCCCAGAAACGCCGCATCCACCCCGGACTCGCAGTCGTGCTGGTTTTTCAGATAGGATTTCTAGTGCACTGGCTGGGCAGAATAACACTATGACTACTGATATGAGGTCAACCATGAAGCTAGTCCCCATTCTTATCTGCTGTCTTTTCGCTCTGTCGCCGCTTGCGCATACCGCAACCCAGGCGCAAGTCTTTCCCACGGCGGCGGGGCCAGTCACAATCACGCCGCTGAATCACGCCAGCACATTGATCGAGGCGGGAGGAAAGACGATCTACCTGGATCCTGCCAAACCTGTAAAATTCTCGGAATCTCCGAAAGCAGACCTCATTCTGATTACCGACATTCACGGGGACCACATGGATCCCGATTCAATGAAGGAGGTCAGCAAGGCCGGAACGGAAATTCTGGCTCCGCCAGCGGTAGTCCAGACCGTGACCAGCGCCAAGCCGATTGCCAATGGAGAAACCAGAACCTGGGGAGACTGGGTCATTGAAGCTGTTCCCGCATACAACCTGAAGCGCGGCCCCGCTCCGGGAAAACTCTTTCATGACAAGGG
>CATPBJ010000072.1 GCA_955652395.1 uncultured Terriglobales bacterium
ACCCCAGAATCTGCCCGGTCAGCTTTTCCGTGACCTTTCGTCCGTGCTCGGTCGCTGGCAGCCACTTACCCGCCCGCCCTGCCACCAGACGCGCCACGTGCTCCACCGTCCGCAATAATTCAGCCGCATGGTCGAGTGCCCTGGCATCGCTCTTATCGAGCACTCCGCAACCCACGCAGCGCCAGAGCCGGTCGCGCAGGCTTCCCTGCTTGTGTGCCACGTCATGCTTCACCAGCAGGAAACTGGTGATGAAATCAATGTCGTAGATCGCCCCCGGCGAATATTTGAAGCTCTTCCCGGGTGCTTCTGCCGCTTCCAGTTTTGTCCTCATTTCCCGCACCGCCTGCGTGAAGCCGGGGTCGGTCGCAAATCTCTCGAACAAGATCTTCAGCGTCCCGGTTGCGCGTTCGCCCAGGGCTTGCGAGCCGGCCACAAATCGCATCTTGGTATACATCAGCGCTTCCCAGACTTGCGCCTCGTGCTCGAAATACGCCGCCAACTGCGCCGGAGTGGAGAGCAGTTCGCCTTCCCCGCCCCGCGGCCGCAAACGCGCATCCAGAGGAAACACCGTGCCTTCCCGCGTGTAAGCCGACAGCGCGTGCATCATCTGTTCCGCGCTCTTGGTCAGGGCGACGCGATCGCCGTCTTCCCCGCACACAAACAAGACATCGGCATCCGACAACAAGTCAAACTCCCCACTTCCCAGTCTACCCAGCGCCATTACCGCCAGACCCTCAGCGTCGGCCAGGCGGATCGCCGTCGCCATCACATCTTCCGCCGCCGCCGTGGTGGCTTCGAATGATTCGTACACATCGCGCCGCTCGATAACGTCTCGCGCCCCCACTACAAACGCCCGATGCCGGAAGTGCTGTCGAAGCAGCGCCAGCTTCTCCGCGTACGGCGCCCGTGAGTCCCCCAGGTAGGCAAACACAGGATCTCGAGCCGTTTCAGCCAGGCCGAGAGATTTCTCGAACAAGTATCTCCCGCCCGCTGGCCGAGCAACCTCCTCCAACAGTGCCACGGTGGCAATTTCCTCGGGATGGCGAATCAGTATCTCAGCTAAATAATCGCTCGCTTCAAACAGTGCCAGGGCCCGGCTTACCCCCTCCTGATTTCGCCGCACGGCCGCATAGCGTTGCGAACTGCTAAACGCCGAGCCCAAAAACCGGTAAAGATTCTTTCGCGCTTGGGGACTCAGATCACGACGGTTTGCAATTTCGTACAGCGCCGGGGCGTCGGTCGCCAGCCGCTCGAGAATCTGCTGGCTGGAAGGGTCCGAAATCGCCGGTTCGAGCGCGCTGAGCAATTTGAACTCCGCGCCCGGCACCTGCTGCCGTCCGCGGGTCTGCTGCTGATAAATGATTCGCTGGTAAATCTCCGCCACCGCCGCCATGCGACGCTGCACCACCGACGCCAGATCGCCAGAGAAAAGACCACCCGATGGGTATTCCCCCGGGGCATAGCCTTCCATGGCGCGCTGCAGCACGCGGCAATCGGCTTCTGATCCCGGCAGTCGGTGGGTCTGCTGTCCCTCGCGTAGTTGCAACCGGTGTTCCAGGTGACGCAGGAACTCATAGGCGCTGCTCAGATCATGAAACTCCTTGCCGCTGATGTGGCCCTTGTCGTGCAATTTGTGCAGCGAAAACAGCGTTCCGCCAGATCGCAGCCATGGTTCGGCGCCGCCGTACACGCGCTGCAGACACTGCACCAGAAATTCAATATCGCGGATTCCCCCGCGATCGATCTTTACAGCGATGGTGGCTTCCGCGTGACCCAGCGTTTTGCCCTTCTGGCGTCGCTTCTGCATCTTCTCCCGTGCCACCAGCGCAGTCTTGATGGCGGCAAAATTCACTTTCTCGGTGTAGACGTACGGCTGCACCGCGCGAATAAACTCCCGTGCCAGAACGGTATCTCCCCCCGTGTGCCGGACCTTGATGAGCGCCTGCCGTTCCCAGTCGTGTGCAACTTCGGAGTAGTAAGCCAGAGCCTGCGACAACCGGATGGCCAATTCCCCTTCCCCACCCTGGGGCCGCAGGCGCAGGTCGATCCGGAACACCGGCCCTTCCCGCGTAACCCGCGAAAGGATCTCGGTCGTATGCTGGGCCAGCCGGATGAAATATTCGCGATTGGAAACCGGCGCCCGGGGCGGCTCCTCACCGTCGCCGTAGATGTACATCAGGTCCACGTCCGAGCTGTAGTTCAGTTCGTTGCCCCCGAGCTTACCCAGGGAGAGGACGGCGAACGGCGTATCCACCAACCGGCCGAAGGCATCCAGATGCTGCGGCGTCCCGTGGCGTCGCTGCAGCTTACTGTCCGCCTCACGCAGTGCATCCTCGATCAGCACATCAGCCAGGGCCGAGATCTCCGCCGTAGTCTCCGCCAGAGGCGCGATCCTTAGCACGTCGCGCAACATGATGCGGACGTACTCCCGCCGCTTGAACCGGGCCAGGATCAGCGCGACATCGCCCTCGGACGAACGGGTACGGAAGCGTGCCAGGCTCCCGTGAAATTCTTCCTGGGAAAAGCTGCGGTCAAGATTCTTCTCCCGCAGAAAAGACGGCAGCAGGTCCGCATTCTGGATCAGCGTCTCCCCCAGAAACCGGCTGTGACCAAAGACCACTATGGCGTAGTGCGCCAGAAAATTATGCTGGTCCAGCAACCGCACCACTTCGGAAGACTCGCAAAGCCGCTCAAACAGCAGCACCGCGCCATCCGGTTCGGGAGCCTCCGCCAGCAACCCGGGCAGAGCTGACGCCAGAGCAGGCGACAGCCGTGCCCCAACTCGTTCCAGGCTCAGTTGTGCAGAGGCAGGATCACGAAAGACCAACGAATCGGCACTGCCCACGTAGGAGCGGGTCTCTGACCCTCCCTGGCCGAGCAAGGCTCGGCTACTCTCCCCCGGAGTTCGAGGCCGGGGCTCATTTGGCAGCTTCGATGGAGGCAAGACTCTCGGCTCGAATTGTCAGCATACCCTCAATACCGCCTCGTCCCGAAATATTTCCGCACCCCGATCGTGTTGTAACGGCCCCAGGGCCCGTTGGGCCCAAGGTCGGCCGGACCCAGGTTCCGGTCCCGTGCTCCAAACCGGCTGAACAGAAAATGCTGGGTCACCCGAAATTCGAACCCTTTGCCGAGGTAAAGCCCGCCACCCCACGAGTTCTCTACGCCAATGGCGGCCATCGACCAGGTATAAAGCGTTTGCGGAAGATTTTTGCCGAACAGAAACCTGGGCTCTTCAAACAGGAACAACCTCCGGAACTGCCCGCGGCCAAAAGGATGCGCTTCCACATACCCGGAGATCATGTAACGCGCGAAGGCGTTACAGGGATCGTTTACGCCTCCAGAAATTCCAGCGTCCGCCCGGCACAAATTCGGATCAATCTCATTATGCGGAGGTGCCAGGTCGAACTGTCCGTATCCCCAGAACGTGTCGCGGGGAAGAAACATTCGCTCTGAGCGGTCATGAGTCACGGTGCGTTGCGCGGGATCAGTTTGTGCTGACAACAGTCCAGACAGGGTCAGACATAGAAAAATCCAAAGCAGCGCCTGCTTCATGAGGCCTCCGCAAAAATTTTGCCGCGTTACTTGACGAACATCAGGGCCGGGCCCCCGGATATGGCTGGTGGTCCTCGGAATCCGCCCGGAACCGCGTGGCCGCGGGTGCAATATTGTAAACCAGGGGGCAAAGTTTTGAGACAAGAAGTGATCGAACGCGGGGAGGAAGGAGAAATTTCAAGCCGCCGCCGATTCGGTCTTTTTGCGAACTTTGCGCAACCTGGGCGCACTTTGCGGTCAAGAATTTGATCTTGTCGAAAGTCAATCAAAAATCTTGAACCGCAAAGGCCGCAAAGACTGCGCGATTCTTCCCCCGGGTTGCGCTGTCCACCGCCCTCCGGTATTCTCGTCTCAATCTCGTCCGGACGTTCAGCAGCGCTAAGGAGATCTCATGAAGGCTGTGCGCAACGGAAGTGTCCGCATATCTCTGGTACTGGGATTGGTGTTCATTATGGCTGGACCCGCTCTCGCGGCAAACATCTATGACTTCACCCTGCCCTCGATCGACGACAAACCCATGCCTCTGGCGGAATTCAAAAACAAGGTAGTTCTGGTGGTTAATGTCGCCAGCCGCTGCGGCTACACGCCACAGTACAGCGCGTTGGAGTCTTTGTATGAGAAATACAAGGACCAGGGCTTCGTTATTGTCGGCTTCCCGGCCAACAATTTCGGCGCCCAGGAACCGGGCACCAACGAGGAAATCAAGACGTTCTGTTCCCGAAAGTACAACGTGACATTTCCGATGTACAGCAAAGTGTCCGTTAAGGGGGATGACCAAACACCGCTATACCAGTACCTCACCAAGCAGACCAGCCCTTCCATCGCGGGCGAAATCAAGTGGAACTTCACGAAATTCCTGGTCGACCGGAACGGTAACGTAGTGCAACGCTTCGAATCCGCAGTGACTCCGGATTCGAAAGAAGTGGTCTCCGCGATCGAGAAGCAGTTGAGCCAGAAATAGCGGATGCCAGAGAAAAACCGTATTCATCATACCTAAGGCAATTTTGTCTACGTAAATTCATATCAAATTTTTCTATTCCTCCAACAACTAGAAGTGATGGCGAGCCTAAGTCCCAATTTGGCTTAGGGATACGTTTGGCCCGCGTATTGCTACCAGAGTCTGCACCGGGGGTGAACAATGCCACAGGAGGTCTCTATCTCCTACCAAGCGGTCAAGAGCAAGGTCTACAAGCTGGTTGACGCAATGGTCGAAGGCGACAAGAATCCAATCGAGGTTCAAGAGTCCATTCGGCGCTGGTGGAAGCTGATTCATCCTTCTGATCGCGCCGTAGCCCAAAAATATCTCCTCATGGTGCTGGAAAAATCCAATTCCACCTTGGGAGCGATCGTGCTCGGACTCCCAGATGCTCAGGAAGTGAAGGCGGTCCGGAGCTTGAACGTCGAAGGCCTTTCCGTGCGGGCCGACCGAACTGCGGTTAGCAGCCCGGTCTAAACACCTTAAGAAACGAAAAAGCCCGGCACCAGCCGGGCTTTTTCCTTTTGTAGCTTCGATTTTTGTAGCGCCGGCGTCCCGCCGGATGTCGCGAGGGCATCATGCCCTCGCCCCCGCAATCCAGCCACTAAATGTCGTAGTACAGCGCAAATTCATAGGGATGCGGTCGCAGCCTGACCGCGTCCACTTCTTTGGTCCGCTTGTACTCCACATAAGTGCTCAACAACTCCTCGGTAAACACATCGCCCTTGAGCAGAAACCCGTGGTCCCGCTCCAGCGCGTCCAGCGCATCCTCTAACGAGCCCGGCATGGACGGCACCTTGGCCAACTCTTCCGGCCCCAGGTCATAGATGTCCTTGTCCAACGGCTGCCCCGGGTCCATCTTGTTCTCAATTCCGTCCAGCCCCGCCATCATCATCGCCGCAAACGCCATGTAGGGATTGCAACTCGGGTCTGGCGGCCGGAACTCCACCCGCTTGGCTTTCGGTGAGGCCGAATACATGGGAATACGGCACGCAGCCGAACGGTTGCGCCGCGAGTACGCCAGGTTCACTGGCGCTTCAAATCCCGGTACCAGCCGCTTGTACGAATTGGTAGTCGGCGCGATGATGGCCGCCAGCGCCGGCCCGTGCTTGATCAGTCCCCCGATATACCACAGCGCGATTTGTGATATCCCCGCATAGCCATCGCCGGCAAACAGCGGCTTGCCACCCTTCCATAGCGATTGATGGGTGTGCATGCCACTGCCGTTGTCTCCGTAGATCGGCTTGGGCATGAAGGTAACGGTCTTTCCGTACTGGTTGGCCACATTCTTCACGATGTACTTGTAGAGCATCATGTGGTCCGCCGAGCGCACCAGTGAGTCGAACTTCAGATCGATTTCGGTCTGCCCTCCAGTCGCCACTTCGTGATGGTGGCACTCCACTTCGAGGTCGCAGTTCTGCATGGTCAGGACCATCTCGCTGCGCAGGTCCTGGTAGTGGTCGGTCGGAGGCACCGGAAAATAACCTTCCTTGTAGCGCGGACGGTATCCCTGGTTGTTCTCCACCCGCCCCGAATTCCACCGTCCCTCTTCCGCGTCGATAAAGTAAAAGCCGTGCTGCTCGCGCTGGTCAAAGCGCACGTTGTCGAAGATGAAAAACTCGGCCTCAGCCCCGAAATAGGCAGTGTCCGCCAGTCCGGTCGAGCTCAAATACATTTCCGCCTTCTTCGCAATGTAGCGCGGGTCGCGGTCATAGCGCTGCTTGGTAACCGGGTCCACCACGTCGCACACCATCACCAGGGTCGGAACTTCGGTGAAAGGATCAAGAATGAAGCTGTTCGGGTCCGGAATCAACAGCATGTCGCTCTCATGAATCGCCGCCCAGCCCCGGATCGACGAACCGTCCATGCCATACACTTCGTCGAACGCCGCCTCGCTCAACTGGTCAATGGGATAGGAAACATGGTGCTGCAGTCCGGGCAAGTCGGTAAAGCGGAGATCTAACATCTTGACCCCGTTCTTCTTGACAAATTCGAGAACGGTTTTCGGGTCGGCCATAGATCATTCCTTTCGGATCTCTATTCTTGGTTCTTATTGACCCGGCTTCAGGCGCCGCCAGGTTTAGGGCCGCGTTGCAAATGCCGTGTTTTAAGCGAAGAGAGCGTGCCTGCTACAATCTCGCATTGTGTCAGCCGCACGTAACTTTAAAGGTGGTTGGCCTGTGCAAGGAAATATATAGTTTTTATGGCCCGGATAACGAAGCCTTATGCACCCGGATCTGGTTAGTTTTCAGACAGCTACGCTGCTTGTAGCGTTCAGCATTCAGCACTCAGCATTCAGTTCGCCAATTGAAAGCTGACTGCTGAGTGCTGATGGCTGAGTGCTTTCATGGACTTTGAACAGCTAGAAACGTTTCTCCAGGTCGCGCGCCACAGCTCCTTCTCCCGGGCTGCGGAGAAGCGCTTCCGTACCCAGCCGGCTATTTCATCCCAGATTCGGGCCCTGGAGGAGGAAGTCGGCGCCAAGCTGCTCGACCGCTCCGGAGGGAAAGTTTCCATCACTGCCTCCGGCAAGCTGTTCCAGAAGTATGCTGAGGAGATTCTTGAAGCCCGCAAAGCTGTCCTGACTGCCATTGCCGAAACCGAACGCGTACCCCGCGGAGAGATCATCGTGGGCGCCAATGAAGGCACCTGCCTGCACATCCTCCCTGAAGTCTTCGCCGAGTTCAAGAAGCAATACCCGGACGTGGCCGTCAACATCACGCGTGCCGATTACGGCAAGATTCTCGACTCGGTCATCGACAATTCGGTGGACTTCGGCTTCGTGTCCCTGCCCGTGACCGACCCTCGCCTGACCGTTGTCCTGATTCATCGTGACGAGCTCGTAGTCATCGCGCCTCCCCAGCACCCGCTGGCGAAGCTGAAGTCTGCCCCCATCTGCGAGGTCGCCAAGTTCCCCCTGGTCATGCCCAAAGCCGGACATACGCGGGACGCCCTGGAAGAGCTCTTCCACGAAAACAAGCTGAAACCGCAGATCGCCATGGAACTCGATTCCAGCGAACTGCTCAAACGCTTCATCGCCGCCGATGTAGGCGTGGGCTTCATCGCTCGCTCCAACGTGCAGGAAGACGTCCAGGCCAAAGTGCTGGTCGCGGTCCCTATGGCGGAGACCCCGATTCGCCGCGACCTGGCCCTCGTGTTCCGCAAAGACAAGGCCCTCAGCCGTGCCGCCCTCGCGTTCATAGACACAACCGTGAAGATCAAAGCAGCGGACGCGACGGTTAGCGCAAAACTCTTTGCTGCGACACTTGCAAAACCATGAGCAGTAACGGTGCGAACGCGATTCCAGTGGGCAGGGTCGACGTCTCTCTCCCCGTGGTCAACACGGTACAGGTTGCGGGTGGGGCTGTCCCAACTTCCCTGTCGCTTGACGATCACCGGAACTCCCAAGCTGCTGTGCTAGGATGCGTTCCGGAGGTTTCTATGCCGTTTGTCGACATCCGCAGCCTCCGGGTCATCGAGCGTTTGCCCGGTTGGCATGGACGCTATTTTCATTCGCCTAACATGACATTCGCGCATTACGATTTCGTGCGTGGCTCCTCCATTCCCGAGCACTTCCATCCTCAAGAAGAAGTCTACGAAGTCATCGAGGGCGAGCTTGAGGTAACTATCGAAGGCGTGGCTCAGATCGCCCGACCGGGGATGGTCGCGATCGTGCCGGCCGGTGTCCGCCATTCGATCAAAGCCCTGACCGACGGCCGGGCAATCATCGTCGACTATCCTCTAAGGCCCGAGTTCAAGTAGCCGCACGGTACCGCGACTGGCTCGGCGCGCGCGTCATTTTTTGGGTCTCGGGTTGTGCGCTAAAATTCCCGCAGTGAAAAGAATCCTCCTAGCCCTTATTCTGGCGTGCGCTTCCCTGTTATCGGCCCAGACCCGCAAGCCTTCCAAACCCGCTTCGCTTTCCGCGTCCAAACTAATTTCCATCCGGGTCACGGGCTCAAGGCGCTACATGCCCGCCCAGATCATCGCCGCCACGGGCTTGCGACTCGGCCAGGTTGTCCGCGACGATGACTTCAAAGACGTGAGCCGGCATTTGGGCGAAACCGGCGCGTTCAGCGATGTTGCCTATACTTTCCAATTCAGTCCCGAAGGCATAAAACTCGACTTGCAGGTGACTGACAGCGAGGCTTTCGTGCCCGTCCGCTTTGAGAACTTCGTCTGGCTTTCGGATCAAGAGTTACACCAGAAGCTGAGCGCCCAGGAGCCTCTTTTCCAGGGCCAACTCCCCGTGTCCGGCAATCTTGCCGACCAGGTTTCAGAAGCTTTGCAGGCGCTCGCCATCGAACACAAGCTGCACGGTCGCGTCGATTATCTTCGCGCCGGCCCACAAGACGGGCCCATGGAAGCCTTCGAGTTCAGCATCACCGGCCAGCCCATCAGCATTCGCAAGATCAACTTCAGCGGCGCCGGCCCGGCTGAGCTGCCTTTGCTGGAAGCCGCCGCCCGGCGACTTTCCGGTCAGGATTACTCGCGCAGCCGGCTGGTGCTCCAGGCCGAGAAGAACTTCCTCCCCGTCTTTCTTGCACATGGCTACCTCAAGGCGACGATCGCCGACCCCCAGCCCAAGGTTGTAGAGGAAACACCTGACGAAACTTCCGTGGACGTCACTTTTTCCGTCACTCCCGGCGCCCAGTACAAACTCAGCGCGCTTCAGCTCGCCGGCTACACCAAAGTGTTTCCGGTTGAAAAGCTGCGCGAGCTGATCCACCTGCAACCTGGTCAAATCGTGAACGCGGTGCAGACCGACCAGGATGTTGAAGCCCTAAAGAAGCTCTACGGAGCCCGGGGATACATGGGAGTTCAAGTTCACCCTACGCCTGAAATGAACGCCGCTGACTCCACGGTCAAGTACCTCTTCCAGTTTGAGGAGGGCAGCATCTACAAGATGGGAGATCTGGAAGTTCGCGGCCTGGACAGCAAAGCCGCCGAACGCACCCTGGCCGCCTGGAGGCTGCTCCCCGGCCAGACCTATGATTCCGGCTATCCCAGGCTGTTTCTGGATTCGATTATCCGCCAATTTCCCGCGGACCAATGGAAGATCACGGTCCACGAAACTCCCGAAGACCACGACAAGGTAGTGGACGTTTCCCTGCGCTTCGACCCCGTACGGTGAGGACCGATGTTTTGCCGTTTCTGTTATTTTTTAGACTAGAAGAAGAGCGTCGTTCTTTTTGCACGCATCTAACGAGATGCTACTTATAAGCCAGAGTTCGTAGGAGAAATGTTCGGATGAGCCATGCTCTCTCGAGATTTGCAACTGTGCTCGCAACGGCGTTCCTGGGCGCAACCCTGGCCCTTGCATCCAATAAACCCCAGGCCTTCACCGGCAAGGTCAGCGATGCCATGTGCGGCGCCAACCACATGATGGGCGGGGAAGCTTCCGAACGCACGCGTGCATGCGTACGCAAGGGTTCAAAGTACGCTCTGGTCGTGGGTGACAAGGTGTACGCCCTCGACACCAGCGACAAAGCCACGCTCGACCAGCTCGACAAACTGGCTGACCAACAAGCCAAAGTCACCGGCGAGGCCAATGGCGATTCCATCTCCGTGCTCTCCGTGACCGCAGCCAAGTAGGGCCTGGTCCGCCGAGAGTATTCACTTCGACACGTGGGGACCCTTTTTTCCTAAATTACCTGGATTTTCATATTGTCCCCGCAACTCTCTATGTTATGTTTTAGCGAATTTACCCAAGTGCCCTCGGAGGGAACTCGATTTGTCTAAAGACATGGTCCCCAAGCGGATTTTCTTCACCAAGGGGGTCGGGAAACATCGCGAACGTCTAACTTCGTTTGAGCTGGCGTTGCGGGACGCCGGCATCGCCGCCCAGAATCTGGTTCGAGTCTCCTCGATTTTTCCGCCACAGTGCAAGCTGGTCCCGCGCTCCCAGGGACTGAAGTACCTGAGTCCCGGCGAAGTGGTTTTTGCGGTCGTGGCCGAGAACTCCACCCACGAGCCGCACCGTCTGCTCGCGTCCAGCATCGGCGTTGCCATTCCCGCCGATCGCAACACCTACGGCTATCTCAGCGAGCACCACTCCTTCGGAGAGACCGAAGACTCGGCGGGTGACTACGCCGAAGAACTCGCGGCCGAGATGCTGGCCACCACTCTCAACGTCGAATTCGACCCCGACCGCTCTTGGGACGAGAAAAAAGAGATCTACCGCATCTCGAACAAGATCGTCCGCACCGCCAACGTCACCCAGTCCGCTGTAGGCGACAAGCGCGGACTGTGGACCACCGTCATCGCGTCAGCCGTCCTCATCTTCGACTAAAAATACAAACGGCCCATCCGTTAAGACGAATGGGTCGTTGCTTTTCGTAGCGCCGGCGTTCCGCCGGCTGTCGTGGGGCGGTTCCGCCCGCGCTCACTTCCGAACCAGAACCTTCTCCTTCTTTACCTTGTGATTCTGTTCGTTCTTTCCCAATCGCTCCAGAACCGCAGCCACAATCAAGGGCAATCCCACCGTCGCATCCACAAACACCTCGCCAAACTTTCCGCCCTCAGCCGGCGGCACAAACTTCCCCCACGAAATGGCTTCGCTATAGGGACTGCCTGACAGCCCGCCCCAATACACCGGTTCGGGACAAATTCGCAGTCCGTAGTGATAGCGCTTCAGGGGAACGTTTTCGCCCATGCGCCGGTGCCGCAATTCAATGAACGGTCCGAACTGCTGCGACCAGTTCCGCGGTACACCTCCGCCGATGGTGAATATCCCAAGCCGCTTCTGCCGCAGCAGGGTTGATGCGAAATGCTCCAAATCTTCGAATGGATCAAAACGCAGTTTGTGCCTGCCCGCCGCCTCCCGCATCCGATTGGAAAGCGCGACATCCAGTCCCAGTTCCGAGTCGGTAAAAGCAGGCACGAAGACCGGCACGCCTTTTTCGAAAGCCGATTTCAAGATTCCCCGTTGTTCCTTGGGTGTACGGGCCAGGAATTCTCCAATGGCGTGATTGAGCTTGTAAGAACAAAGAACTTCGCTCGGGTCCCATTGCTCGAGTACTTCAGTCATCACTTTTTCCACGTCGTCCAGGTTCGTTTCCGGCTCCAGAGTGTCGTAGACGCGGTTATAGCCCTGCTCGTAAAGCTCCTCATCGGAAACCTCGGGGTTGTAGCGGAAGTGGGCCCGCCCGGTCGCCTCCACCAAACCATGCGCCATGAGCGCCCCAGTCGAGACGATCGCATTCACAATGCCTCGATCGATCAGCTCCGCGACCACCAGCCCCTGCTTGGCCACAGTCATCGCCCCCGCCAGGGTCATCACCACAAAACAGTCCTTGTCGCGGGCCATGGCTTCCAGCACATCAGCGGCTTCACCCAGTTGCCGCCCGGTGAACGCGGTCTTGGACATCGCACGCACCAGGTCATCGATCGAGTGCACCCGGTTAAGGTCAAGCGGCTCCAGTGGAACCAGCCGGTCTTCAATCGGATTGTGTAAATGGCGCTCCATTCCTGCGCCGTCGTGGTTGTTGTGTTTCACAATTACACCCCCAAGTTGTGCTGCACTACTCTACTAGAAGCCCGCAAACGATTGCCACACCAACTGACCACCGAGAACTGACAACCAGGAACTGTTATTCTATTTTTCTCTGCAGGAGGGGCCGTTTGCCACCGCAAAAATTCAACGTCGGGCTCATACAGATGTCCACCACATCCGACCCTGACAAGAATTTGCAACACGCCGTCGACAAGATCCACCAGGCTTCGGCGCGCGGTGCGCACATCGTCTGCCTGCCCGAACTTTTTCAGACCCAGTATTTCTGCCAGCGCGAGGATTCGAATCTCTTCGATCTGGCCCAGCCCATTCCCAGCCCGGTCACGAACCGTCTGGGCTCTCTGGCGAAGCAGCTTCATATAGTGCTCATCGCCTCCGTGTTCGAAAAGCGCACCCCCGGCCTTTATCACAACACGGCCGTCATGTTCGACGCCGACGGATCTCTCCGCGGCCTCTATCGCAAGATGCACATCCCCGATGACCCGCTGTACTACGAGAAGTACTACTTCACGCCGGGCGACTTGGGCTACCGTGCCTTCGATACCGCCGTCGGTCGCGTGGGAACGCTGGTGTGCTGGGACCAGTGGTATCCCGAAGGGGCCCGGCTGACCGCGCTGCAAGGGGCTCAGATCCTGTTCTACCCCACCGCCATCGGCTGGCATCCGTCGGAAAAAACCGAGTTCGGCCAGTCCCAGCACGACGCCTGGCGAACCATTCAGCGCGCCCACGCCATCGCCAACGGCGTGTACGTCGCGGTCGTGAATCGGGTAGGACATGAAACCGGAGATGTCCGAGGCAACGCCGCTCCAGGAGATGGCCTGGAATTCTGGGGTGCCTCTTTTCTTTGCGACCCCTTCGGCCGAGTCATCGCCGAAGCTTCGCATGACAAAGAAGAAGTTCTGGTAGGCGAAGTCGACCTGCGCACCGTAGAAGACGTCCGCCGCAACTGGCCCTTCCTGCGTGACCGCCGCATCGACAGCTACGCCGCCATCACCAACAGGCTGACCGATTGAATTTGACTGAGCGAACCGCCGTGAACCATGTAGGGACGGGTCTTCGACCCGTCCAGGGCGAGCAAGGCTCGCCTGGCTTTTGGCTTTGTGCAGCAAGAGCCATGAATTAAATACCACTCATGAGCCATGAAGCACGCCCTGTCTGATCGCCACTACCACATGCCCGCCGAATGGGAACCCCACGCTTCGACCTGGCTCGCCTGGCCCCACTACCGCGGCGACTGGCCCGGCAAATTCGAGCCCATTCCCTGGGTTTACGCCGAAATCATCCGCCGCCTGGGCCAACATGAGCGCATCGACCTGATCGTCAACACTGCCTCATCCGAAAAGCACGCTCGCAAGGTCCTCGCCAAAGCCAACGCTCTACCTAACCACATCTCCTTCCACCGTTGGCCCACCGATCGCGTTTGGACCCGCGATTCCGGCTGCACTTTTGTGCGTACCGATGTTCACACGGAGACAGTCACGGGAGGGCACGGCTTCAGGCGTGCCGCCTGGGCCAACAAGAAAAAAAGGGGGGCAGGCCCTGGCACTCTCGCCGCCATCAAATGGCGCTTCAACGCCTGGGCAAAATATCCAAATTACTGGCACGATGAAAAAATCGGTAGCCACATGGCCAGAATCGCTCACGCCCTGGAAATGCGACCGGTTCACCACAAAGCCCGCGTAGTGCTCGAAGGCGGCTCGATCGATGTCAACGGACAAGGTACCCTGCTCACCACGGAAGAATGCCTACTCAGCAAGACGCAGCAACGCAACCCATCCATGTCCCGCGAGGACTACGAAAAGCTGTTTTCAGATCATCTGGGAATCAAAAGCGTGATCTGGCTGGGCTCCGGCATCGCCGGTGACGACACGCACGGCCACGTCGACGACATCACGCGCTTCGTGTCTCCCGACACGGTCGTCACGGCCGTCGAGTCCGATCCTAACGACCTCAACTATGAGCCGCTGCGAGAAAACATCCGCCGCCTGCGCGCCGCTACCGACCAAAACGGCAAGCCCCTGGCCATCATCGAACTCCCCATGCCCGGCCCGGTCGCCTTCGAAGGCCGTCGCCTGCCCGCCAGCTACGCCAACTTCTACATCGCCAACGGAATCGTCCTGGTCCCGGTTTTCAACGATCCCAACGACCGCGTCGCACTGGACATCCTCGCCGACCTCTTCCCCGACCGCGAAATCGTAGGCATCTATTCCGGAGATTTAATCTGGGGATTCGGCGCCATGCACTGCATGACTCAACAACAGCCGGCGGTTAGTCCTTAGTCATTGGTTGAAGTCATTGGTTGACGATCCGATGCGAACCTTCGGCAAATTGTGGTGAAGGCGTGGGCGCCGGGCCGAAGAGACCAGCCTCGTCGGCACCAGGGGGCGAACCGAACATTTGTGTCAGCAAACCGGTGTATAGTACGTCAGAACATACGTTTCACATGAGGTTCGCCATGCACCAGCCAATCTTGCGGCTCACTCTTTTGCTCATCTGGACAACGGCCGGTCTTGCTTTCGCTCAGAACGACGGTCAGATACACCTTCCACCACTCGTCCAGCAAGGGCCAAGTACCTCGAACGTACCGGTGCGGAGTCAGGAAGAAGCAGACAGAGAGCGGGCCCGGAAGGCGAACGAAATGCTCCAAATGGAAATCAAACGCGACACTGAGAAGCTGGCCCAGCTATCCGCCGAACTGAAAGAATCGGTCGACAAATCCAGTCAGGGCATTCTACCGGTAGATACCCTCAAAAAAGCTGAACAAATTGAGAAGCTGGCACGCAGCGTAAAATCGAAACTCAAGCAATCCTACTGAGGAAACCTGGAGACCTTCGGTTTCGGAAACTACGCCACTCTGCAGTGGGTATGGCTTGACCAAACGACTAACGACTACCCGCCACGACTATCTTTTATACTGCGTCGGCTGCGGGCCCTTCTCCAGCATCTCCCGGTTCCAGATAGCCCCTTCGCGAGTATAGCTGGCCAACTCAAAATCCTGGGTCAGTTCGAGCGCGTCGGTAGGACAGGCGTCCTCGCACAGACCGCAAAACATGCAGCGGCTCAAATCGTAGGTAAAGTTGGTGAGTTCCTTGCGGCGGGTCTTCTCGTTGCGTTCACTCGAGACCACAATCAGATTCTCTGGACACGCCAGCGCGCACAAATCGCACGCGATACACATGGTCTCGTCCGTATCGGGATTCACATTCAGCCGCGGCGCTCCCCGGTAACGTTCAGCCACCTGCGGCCGTTGCAGCGGATACTGCTCGGTATAAATCTCTTTCGGATCCTGATAAAGGAACGTGACCTTCAATCCCTGAAGCAGGTCCACCATGAAGATCTTGCGCAACAGACTCGGTATCCCCATATCGCAGTAAGCATATCACCAAGCTCAGACAGAAGTTAACCCCCGAGCCCGGCATCAGCCGAATGAAGTGCTTGCCCTGAGCCAAGTCTAAGGGGTCTCGTCCGCGTCCTCTCAAATCCATCGAAAACCTTGCGCGAATTCCAGTCGCCGCCCGAGCTTCCCTGGGCTGGATCGAAAACCTGGCCGTGCATGGTGACGCTCAGCAGCCTTCGTTGGTCATCGTAGGAATTTATCGTCGTCTCGCTTGCGGGCGCGCTCCCTGGCTGGTCGATCCAATCATCTTGAACTAACCTGTCCCACGCAGTTTACTCCTCGGCGGTGCTGGTATGCTGACCACACCTGCAATCGATCATGCCTGACAACCAAGATTCCGCAGTCGCCTGGAATTATCACAATGCCACCAAGCACTCCTACGCCAGCGTCCGCTCCAATCAGCATGTCCTGGACTTCAACAACCAACCGTTGCCCTTAAAGATTTACCCCACGCTGCAACCGTCGCCCCTGCCCGCCGAAGTGCGCCAGACCGGAGTTGCCGCGCTCTCCGCCATCTCCGAAATCGTTCCTCCCCAAACCAACGCGGTCCCGGATTTAGAAGCGATCGCCCAACTGTTCTACCTTTCAGCCGGCATCACCCGCCACAGAAAATATCGCGGCGGCGAGATCTACTTTCGCGCCGCCGCCTGCACCGGAGCGCTCTACGAGGTCGAACTCTACCTAGTTTGCGGCGATCTCCCCAACCTCGAAGCCGGGGTCTATCACTTCGCGGCTGCCGAGTTCGGCCTGCGCCGCTTGCGCGCCGGAGACTTTCGCAGCTTCTTGATCGAAGCCACCGCCAATGACCCCGCCATCGCTCACGCCCCGCTGACCATCGTCTGCACTTGCACCTACTGGCGCAACAGCTGGAAGTATCAGGACCGCACCTACCGCCACTTCGGCTGGGACAACGGCACTCTGCTCGCCAATCTGTTGGCCGTCGGCGCTGCCCTGGGCTTGCCTGCAAAGGTAGTCTGCGGCTTTGTGGACAATACAGTGAACCGCCTGCTCGATGTTGAGTCTCTGCGCGAGGTCGCCTTCTCCCTGGTACCCCTCGGCCACGTCGCCGAACTCCCAGCGCAGTCGGTGGCGCCGGTCTCACCTCTCGGACTCGAAACTGTCCCGCTCTCCCGCCGCGAGATTGACTATCCGCTCATGCGCGAAGTGCACGCCGCTTCTTCGTTGTATTCTTCCGAGGAAGTTGCGAGCTGGCGCGGAGGAACTCCGCTAACTCACTTCCCGCCTCCCACAGGACCTGTCGTCCAGCTCCGGCCTTTATCCGATACCGAAATGCCTCGCGACCCCATCGAGCAGGTCATCCTGCGGCGCGGTTCCAGCCGTAGGTTTGCCCGCCTGCCGATCACCTTGGCGCAACTCTCGACCATGCTTGACCGCACCGCCCGCGGTGTGCCCGCCGATTTCCTCGATCCCCGGGAATCGCAACTCAACCACCTCTATCTGATCGTCCACGCGGTCGAAGCTCTTGAGCCCGGAGCCTACGTCTACCATCGCGGCCGTGGCGTGCTCGAATGTCTGAAGCAAGGAGATTTCCGTTCCCAGGCGGGATACCTGGGACTGCAGCAAGCCCTGCCCGCCGACGCCGCGGTCGATGTCTTCTTCCTGGCCGACCTGCGCCCCATCCTGCAACGCTATGGCAATCGTGGCTATCGCGCCGTGCAACTCGAAGCCGGCATCCTCGGCGGCAAGCTCTATCTCGCAGCCTATGCTCAACACCTGGGCGCCACCGGCCTGACGTTTTTTGACGATGACGTAACCGGCTTCTTCTCCCCTCACGCCGAAGGCAAGAGTGCCATCTTCCTGGTGGCCCTCGGCCACAGCGCCAAGCCAGCCCTTTCGGTATACTAAGAAGGTATGCCAGTCCTCCAGAACATCGCGGCCATCGCCAAAGGCATGAGCATCACCTTTCGGGAGATGTTTCAGCCCACGGTCGTGGAAAACTATCCAGACGGGCCCGGTCCGCTGAAGGGTGCCATATTTCAGGAGCGCTACCGCGGAGTGCACGTGCTGCAGCGCGATGAGAACGGGCTGGAAAAGTGCGTAGCCTGTTTCCTGTGCGCCGCGGCGTGCCCCTCGAATTGCATTTATATCGAGGCCGCCGAGAATACCGCGGAGCACCGGATCAGTGGGGCCGAGCGCTACGCCAAGGTCTATAACATCGACTACAATCGATGCATCTTCTGCGGCTACTGTGTGGAAGCCTGTCCCACCGACGCCATTACCCACGGACACGGCTTCGAAATTGCGAGTTTTAATGCCAGCGACTTAATCTACCGCAAGGAGCAGATGCTGGCCCCCATGCCAGCGCATATGGGAGCCAACGCGGTATTCAATCGAGACGAGGTCGCGGCCGGGGCACCATCGTTACCTGTACAGGGGAGCTAGAGTTCAATAATTTCTGTCAGAGGATGAGACGCCGGTCCCAAATGGGCCGGCGTTTTGTGTATGCACTGATTTGCTGAGAACTGAGATCTGACGATTGATCGCGTTGCAATGTCTGACTTCCTACAAACCGTGAAAGACCGCGTCGTCATCTACGACGGCGCCATGGGGACTAACATCCAGTTCCGCAACCCCAGTGTGGACGATTTCTGGGGCAAGGAAGGCTGCAACGAACTGCTCGTTCTCAGCCGGCCGGACATCATCAAGGAGATTCATGCCGACTTCTTCAGAGTTGGCTGCGACGTAGTCGAGACCAACACCTTCGGCGCCACCCGCGTCGTCCTCGCCGAGTACGACTTGCAGGACAAAGTTGCCGAAATCAACATCGCCGCTGCGAACATCGCGAAAGAAGTCGCCCAGCAATTTTCCACCAAAGAAAACTCTCGCTTCGTGGCCGGCTCCATCGGCCCCACTACCAAACTGCCTTCGCTGGGACACATCACCTTCGACAACATGGTGGCAGGCTACGCCGAACAGGCCGCCGCCTTGATCGAAGGTGGCGTAGACGTCCTGCTCGCCGAAACCTGTCAGGACCTGCTTCAGGCTAAAGCCGTGCTGGTGGGCATCTTCGACGCAATGAAGAAGACAGGGAAGCGTCTGCCGGTCACGGTGCAAGTCACACTCGAAGCCACCGGCACAATGTTGCTCGGCACCGAGATCGGCGCCGCGCTCACTGCCCTTGAACCTTTCGACGTAGACGTCATCGGCCTCAACTGTGCCACCGGCCCGAAGGAGATGAACGATGCGGTGCGCTTCCTCGGCCTCAATTCGAGCAAGCTCATCTCGATCCTGCCCAATGCCGGCCTGCCGCACAACGAAGGTGGACGCGCCGTCTATAAGCTCAGCCCCACCGAGCTCGCGCAATACCACAAACGTTTCGTCACCGAGTACGGCGTAAATATCGTGGGCGGATGCTGCGGCACAACGCCTGAACACCTGAAAGCCGTCGTCGGTGCCGTTGCCAACGCTCAACCCGCCCAGCGCGAAGTCAAGCCTACGGCAGCCGCCTCCAGCGCCTACACTTCCGTCCCGCTCGATCTCGATCCCAAACCGCTGGTCGTCGCCGAAGAAATGAACACGACGACCCGGGTAGAAAATTTTCGCAACCTGGTGCGTGGCAAGAAGTACGACGACATTTTGGCAATGGCCAAGAAGCTGGTGAATGAAGGCTCGCACATGCTCGACTTGTGCTGCGCCATCGTTGGTGAAGATGAAAAGGGCTACATTACTTCCATCCTGGAAAAAGTCGCGACCCGTGTGCCCGCCCCGATTCTGGTCGATTCCACCGAAGCGGACGTGGTCGAAGAAGCGTTGAAGCGCATTCCCGGCAAGGCCATCGTCAATTCCATCAACCTGGAAGATGGCGAGAAGCGCACTTCAAAAGTGCTGCCCATGGCCCGGCGCTACGGCGCAGCCGTCATTGCTCTGACCATCGACGAAGACGGCATGGCGCTTACCGCCGACAAGAAGGTCGCCATCGCCAAGCGCATCTACAAACTGGCAACGGAAAAATACGGCCTCCGCGGCATCGACCTGATCTTCGACGCCCTGACTCTGCCCATCACCACCGGCCAGGAAGATTACCGCTCGGCGGGAATCGAAACCTTGCAAGCGGTGAAGCGCATCAAGCAGGAGCTACCCGCGGTCAAGACCATTCTCGGCGTCAGCAACATCTCTTTCGGCCTGGATGCCTATCCGCGCCGCGTGCTGAATTCTGTCTTCATGCATGAGGCGGTCAACAATGGCCTCGACATGGCAATCGTCAACTACTCCAAAATCTATCCGTTATACAAGATTCCTCAAGAAGAGGTTGATCTCGCGCTCAAGCTGATTTACCGCGACGCGGCGTCCGACGGCGACCCGCTGCAGAAATACATGAACCACTTTGCCGGCAAAAAAGGCAAAGGCCAAAGCGAGACCACCGCCCACGTGGAAACGCTCTCGGCCGAGGACAAGCTGAAATTCGCCATCATCAACGGCGAAAAAACGGTAGGTGAAGGCGCGCACAAAAAGACGCTGGAGGAAATACTGGAAGAAGCCCTCACCCGGTACTCTCCGCTTGACCTGATCAACAACGTCCTGCTCGACGGTATGCGCACGGTGGGAGATTTGTTCGGCGCGCGCAAGATGCAACTACCGTCGGTGCTCGATTCCGCCGGGGTGATGAAGCAGGCCGTCGCCTATCTCGAACCCAAGATGGAAAAGAAGGCCGGCTCGCAAAAAGCCACTATCGTGCTGGCCACGGTGAAAGGAGACGTCCACGACATTGGCAAGAACTTGGTCGACATCATTCTCTCAAACAACGGCTACAAGGTCGTCAATCTGGGCATCAAGCAGGCGGGCGACGTCATCATCAAATCCGCCATGGAACACAAGGCCGATGCCATCGGCTTGAGCGGCCTGCTGGTGAAGTCCACCCTCGAGATGAAGTACGTGATCCAGGACCTGGAACGCCAGAAGCTTGAATTCCCGGTAATCTGCGGCGGCGCCGCCCTCACTCGCAAGTACGTGGAAGACGATCTCCGTCGCGAATATTCGAACGCCGTGTTCTACGCCGACGACGCCTTCGCCGGCCTGCACATCATGGAAGACCTGGCCACCGCGAACGGCAAGAAGCAAGCCCGCCTGCAGGAAGGACGGACCGTCAAGGAGTACGCCAAAGCCGCCGCGGTCGATGAAGAAACCGGCCCGGTCTTCGCGGAAAGAAGTCCGGTAGTTAAAGATGCGCCGAACATCCCCACGCCGCCATTCTGGGGCGTAAAGGTGCGCAAAGATTTCGATCTTCGGGAACTTTTTCCCTTCATCAACGAGACCGCGCTATTTAAGAACCAGTGGCAATTGAAGACCGCGTCACAGGAAGACTACCTGCGCCTGGTCGAACAAAAGTTCCGTCCCATCAAGAAGCAGCTGGAAGAAGAGGTAATTGCCAGCGGAATACTCGAACCAAAAGCAGTCTACGGATACTTCCCCGCGCAGAGCGCAGGCAACGACGTAATCGTGTACGACCCAGCCTCCATCACTAGCCATGCGGGAACCACCAGCCATGTGGGGACGGGTCTCCGACCCGTCCAGGCCGAGCAAGGCTCGGCTACTCAGCCAGCCTCCGCACAGCCTAGGGAGCTCCTTCGCTTCACCTTCCCGCGCCAGCGCGAGGGCCGCAAACTCTCCATCTCCGACTTCTTCTCTTCAAAGTCGTCGGGAACAATGGACGTCATCGGACTGTCCCTGGTCACCATGGGCGCCAAAGCATCGGTAGAGACCCAGCGCCTGTTCGAGGCTGGGGAGTACACCAAATATCTCTACCTGCACGGCCTCAGCGTCGAGACCGCCGAAGCCCTGGCCGAATACTTGCACAAGAAGATGCGCGAAGAGTTGGGCATCGCCGGCGAAGACTCGCCCCATATCCGCGATCTGTTCCACCAGAAATATCGCGGCTCGCGATATTCCTTCGGCTATCCCGCCTGCCCGAATCTGGAAGACCAGACCAAGCTGTTCGCGCTGCTCCACCCGGAGGAAAATGTGGGAGTGCGCCTGACCACCGGCTTCCTGCTCGATCCCGAGCAGTCCACATCAGCCATCGTGGTCCACCACCCCGGCGCGAAATATTTCGTGGTGTGATCCCGTCCGGACGGACGGAACCGCGTTATCAGCGCCTGAAATACAGCACCATCAACTCTTCATCCACGTACCCGTCTCCGATTTTCAAGGCGCGCCTCTCACAACCGTAGACTTCAAAGCCCAAAGACTCATACAGACTCTTGGCTCCAGCATTCTGACTGCTGACCGCGAGCGCAACCTGTTCCATGCTAGGCAAGAGCCGCACCAACCCGATCAGTTCCCCCAACAACGCCCGGCCCACGCCTTTCCCCCGGCACTCTTCCGAGACATACACACCCCAAATCCCACCCCGATGGCGGATCTTCTCACCCCTCCGGCGAAAGAATCCAGCCATCCCAATCAGGTGCCGATCGATAAAAGCCCCAAGAACAAAATTGTCCTCGACCCTCCCCAGGCGATTTCTAATGGCTTCCAAAGTCATGGTCTGGTGCTCGGCAACGGAGTCCGTGAAAGCGAGCGGCTCCCGCTCCAGCGCTTCAAGGCGAAGCTGCCGGTAGGACTCGGCGTCGCGGTCAGTAAGGCGGCGAATCTCCATAGTCAGCGCACAGCTCGTAAAGATTATATCGGCGCTCCCGCCCACCGCTCGGTAAACCGCGTCGCCCCAATCCGCATCTCAAACTGCCTATGATCCGCAAATTGCAATCGGGAAAATATCGGCTTTACTCGCGAAAGAAAAATCCCAAGACCGGCCGTCGCCGGAACTTGGGAACGTTCTCCACCCGTGCCGCCGCGGCAAAGCATGAGCGCGAGGTGCAGTACTTCAAAAAAGCGTGACCGTATAGGAAGACGCCAAGAGAGAAGATGTCAACAGACTAAGCCAGCCGCGTAGCGGCGTGAGAATGCAGCCCAGGGCGCAAGCCCTGGGTAGCAATCGAAGATACGAGCAAGCTCCGCAGGAGCGGAAGAATCTTGCTGCTGCAAGCTCAAAGATCGAGACACGCCCTTCTAGTTCAGCTGCTGCTTCATCCAGTCCAGCACCGTCGGCACAAGCGCGTCATAAAATTTATCGCTCACTGTAAAGCCGTGTCCCATCCCCTCGATCTCGAGATAGCGGGCGTGGCCAGGATGTACCTGGTTCACAATTTCAGCGATGGCCTGACTGTCAGCCCGACTCATAATGTCGTCAGCGCCCCCGCGGATTACCAGCACCGGCGCATTCACCTTCTGCCAGGCGTCGCCCAGATTCAGCCCCTGCAGTTGCTGGTAGAACGCGGCCGGTCGCCCGTACTGTCCGTCCGGCCTGTCGTACCAGAGTTCTTTCCACTCGGGATGCTGAACGATGACTTGCCCCGGCGTCATGCCTTTCATCAGGTAAAGGTTGTAGAAATCCGCGAAGACTTTCACCGCTGCGTTCACTTCGGCCGGAGACTTGCCCTCTCCTGTCAGTCGCCGCCGTTCCAGCTCCAGCATATGCTCGTACCAGGTGCGTCCCCATGAACCGGCAGAGACGAACCCGTGCACCGGATGCTCACGCACCGCCAGCGGCGAAAAGCCACCGCCGTTACTGAGTCCCACGACAAAGACGCGATCGCGATCCATGAAGTCATACTTCACCAAGGAGTCGAATGCAGCCTGCCACCCTTCCATCTCGCTGTTAAAGTCTGCCTTGGAGCAGTCGCCCTGGCTCTCGCCCACCCCAGGCTTGTCCATGCGTACCGTGGCGTAGCCCGACTGGTCAATCAAGCGCCGCATGAATATGCCAAACCCGTCGCGCGTGCTGGCATCGGGATACTCCATGGTGTCGCAACTAAGCCACCCCACAAAAAATATCACCGGAATCTTGCCCGCAACCGCCTTGGGACGAGTAACAAACGTACGCAATTTCTGCCCGCTATGATTCACCACCCCGTCATAGATCACATCAGCGTTTTGGAATTGCTCGCGTTGCGCCCCCGCCGGCACCGCAAACAAGACCACAAACCAAACAAGTCTGGCGAGCTTCATGGCGAGAACCTCGCCCGCTTTAGACGAAGAAAGAAGAGAGACGTTACTCCAGGAAGGAACAGCCCTTCAAGAAACCACGAAAGAAACTGGCGGAGAGGGAGGGATTTGAACCCCCGATACCCGTTAAGGTATGTCCGCTTTCGAGGCGGATCGTTTCAACCACTCACGCACCTCTCCGTAAATCAGTGGTCGGTCTTCAGTCGTCAGAAAATTCGTCGATCGTTGACGACTGAGGACCGACAACCGACGACTTCTCGTCCCGCCTCTGGCGGAAGAAAGTTTGCAACAGCTCGGCGCAACGCCCGCCCAGGACGCCTGCTCTCACTTCCAGGCAGTGGTTCAGGCTGGGATGATTCAGGACCTGCATCACCGAACGGATGGCGCCCGTTTTAGGGTCATCGGCACCGTAAACCAAGCGCTTCAACCGGGCATGAACCAGAGCGCCGGCGCACATGGCGCACGGCTCAATTGTAGCAAACAGTTCGCAGCCTTCCAGGCGATGGTTGCCGATCGTGGCACCGGCCTGCCGCAGGGCGACGATCTCAGCGTGCGCAGTGGGATCGGAATCGGTGAGGTTGCGGTTGCCGCCGCATCCGATGATTTTGCCCTCGCACACAACCACCGCGCCCACCGGAACTTCTCCCGCCTCAAGCGCGCGCTGGGCCGCGCGCAGAGCCTCCTCCATAAACAATTCGTCCGACTTTACTTCGTCTGTACTGGAAAAAATATCCATGCGCTCGATTGGTTACTCCACCAGATGGCTCGCCAAACCCGGCCAATCTTACCCCCCGAGGGTACCCCGTCCAATCCGCTTGGACGGGGGCGTTCTTCGGGGACGAAGCCATGTCGTCAAGAAGATCCGAACACTCACCCTGTTCGGCTTTGTATTTCTGGGACGGACATCTCCGCCCAAGCGGAGCTTGGACGGGGCACCCTCAAGAGCATGCTAGTTCGGCTCAAACCACGGTGGCGTGGACTTCCAGGTATTCGGCTTTTATTACGGTGTGGTTGGCGTCGCCTTGATTGTTGTCGCTCCAGTGCGCGGTGAGGTCGGCGGCCAAGGCGCGCTGTCCTGCTTCATCGAGGCGCGCAAATGTCACCTGGGTTGGCCCAAAATATTTTCTGAAGAAGGCCACCGTCTCGGACGGCGCAAAGGGGTAATCGAAAAGTAGTTCTCGCTTCTTCATATCAAGCCGCGCTTTTCCGCCCAGGCGTTCCGTGACCACCTTCTCATCTCCCCACAGCAAAGGCGAAGGCAGGCCGGGCGGTGGCGGCACGTGGCGGGCGGTGATCTTGAACATCTGTCCTACAAAGCCAGCCGGAGTCCAGTTGCCCATGGCGATCAAGCCGCCGCGGCGGCAGACGCGGAGCAGTTCTGACGCCACTACCTCGGGCCGGGGAGCGAACATGGCTCCGAACATGGACAGTACCACGTCGAACCGGGCTGCGTCGTAAGGAAGCTTCTCCGCGTCTCCCTCGATGAATTCAATTTTCAGTTTTTCGGCGGCGGCGCGTTGGCGTGCTTGTTCCAGAAGGTTGGGGGCAATATCGAGGCCGATGACCTCCGCTCCCGCCCGGCCGGCGGGAATGGATTGATTCCCGGTGCCACAAGCCACGTCCAGCACCTTCGTCCCCCGCTTTAGATCAATCCGTTGGATGAAATCTTCCCCTCCTTGGGAATTCAGTTTTGCAATTTCTCCGAAGTCGCCCGCCATCCAAGTGGTTCGCAGGCGCTCTTTCAACTCCGCGAAACCGTCTGACAAAACCGCCATAGTTGCCTCCTGAGCAAAATGATGTTGAGAAAGTATACGGGAGGGGCACGTAGTCTCCCGGTTCAGCTATTTGATGTGATGGACTACTGATCGGCGCCCACAATTTTGGTTTGCACGTGGGTGTGTTCGAAGGCCTTGTTTTCCAGTGAGATTGTCTTGTTGCAACTGAAAAGGAAGAGAACGTGGATGCGAAATTCGCTGCCAGACTGGTAGGAAACCAGAGGACCGCGAAGCCGATACCGGGAAAGTCGGTACCCAGCAATGTCCGGACGCCGAACGGCAAGCGCCGCGACATCTTCGTAAACACGTAAATCGGCTGGAACTCCTGAGCGTCGATATAGGCCTCTCCGGCCCAATCTGTGTCCTCGTCGTCTTTGGGAGTGAATGCGATGTGGTAGCACTTCCGGCCCTTGAGGGTTTCATGGTCGATGACGAAGATCGAGATCAGGCGGAGCTTCGCCATAAGAACGCCTCAGAACATGTACAGACCTTGGAGGGCGGAAGTTCAGCCTGGTTGACGGGGTGTCGCCGGGCATGGCGGAGCGTTGCTCCGCTGGGCAGGTGAGGACATTCTTCGCCTTCGCTCAAGGACAGGCTCTGCCCCTACGTGAGCAGTGGTTCCTAGCTTTCCATCTGGACTTGCAGCACTTCTCCGGGGAGGCGAACCATCCTTGGCCTGCTGGAGGCTTTACTACGAGCGTCACGATGGTCGACTTCGCTTCGGCTGCGTTCTGACCTTGCGAATGGGGCGTCGTCGGCTTGCATTCTTTCCATTCGGATTCCCAGGGTGCGCTCCAGCTGGTGCAGCTCGGAGCGCTGTTCCCGGGCGAAGAGGGTGGAAGCTACGCCCAGCTCGCCGGCGCGTCCGGTGCGACCCACGCGGTGGATGAAGTTTTCCGCGACCTCGGGCAGGTCGTAGTTGATGACGTGGGCGATGTCCTGCACGTGAATGCCGCGAGATGCCAGATCGGTGGCAACCAGAATGCGGTAGCGTCCCTGCTGAAATCCGGTCAGGGCCGCGGTACGCTGGGATTGCGACCGGTCACCGTGAATCATGGCGGCGGCAAAGCCTTCGCGATTCAGGTTCTTGGCCAGGCGCTCGGTACCGCGCTTGGTCCGGGCGAAGACCAGACAGCGTCCGGTTTCCTTCGACAGCAGACGGTGCAGCATCTCCTGTTTGCGGTCGGCGGCGACTTCGAAAGCCTGGACGCGCACGTTCTCCGACGGCTTCAGCGTAGAGCCGAAGGCCAGACGCACCGGGCTTCTGGTGTAGTCGCTGACCAGATGAGCGACCGACGCTTCGAGCGTGGCCGAAAAGCACATGGTCTGGCGATCTTTGGGCAAAACCTTGGCGATCCTGCGAAGCGCGGGCAGGAATCCCATGTCCAGCATGCGGTCGGCTTCGTCGAGAATCAGGACTTGAAGGGTCTGGAATGTGACCAGGCGGCGATCAAGAAAGTCTTCGAGGCGGCCGGGAGTAGCCACGACCAGGCGAGCTCCCCTGCGTAGCGCAGTCAATTGATTTCCTTCGGCCAGGCCACCCACAACCAGGGCCGCAGGCGACAATTTTGTTCCGCGCAAGGCGTTGTACTGATCAACCACCTGCATGGCCAGTTCGCGAGTCGGGACCAGGACCAGCGCGGCGATTCCGGATTTTCCGGAATCCAGCTTTCCCGGCTGAAGCAGGCGCTCGATGATCGGGATCAGAAAGGCCAGTGTTTTACCGGTTCCAGTCTGAGCCGTGGCGAGCACGTCTTGGCCCGCGAGGGCTTGCGGGATGGCTGCGGCTTGCACCGGAGTCGGGATGAAAAAGTTAAGGGACGACAATCTCTCCTGGGTATAAGGGGAGAGAGGTAATTCCGAAAAACTCTGCATTATTGTTTTTTCTCTTTTTCTGTTGGCGGAAGCGATCGCGGCGCGCACACGAAGCTTCCGGGCGAGCAGCAACTAGCATTGCCAGTTTTAATTACGCCGAAGACAAACGGAGGGAAATTAGGTGGGAATTCAGGTACAAACCAGAGCAACCGCACCACAACCGTGGTATCAGACGTAACATCAGTGTATCACGAGCTCAAAGCTCGGGCCAAAGGCGGGCGAGGTGGCTGGGTAACTTTGGGGATGCGGGCAACCGATTCCCAAAATTGCTCTCTCCCAGCACAATTCCCGAAACCCCTGATTGTATTGCACAGCCGGGAGGGTATAAGGTTTGGGGCCTGCGAAGGGCCCCGCGGATTCACACGGTGCGCTTTAGCCAGGCGCGTCCGCTTCGTTCTGATAATGCACCTTAATAGTCGCCAGAGGAGAAAACACATGCCTGATCAATTTGAACAACTCAAGCAGAAATATCAACCGGTTCTGAACAAGATTCAGCAGGAAGGGGCACAACTTCTGAACCTGAATCTGGATGGCAACCAGCTTTACCTGAAGGCCATCGCCGTCTCAGAGACCAGCAAGAACCGTATCTGGGATGCGATCAAGGCCGTCGATCCAAATTTTGCCGATCTGAAACATGACATCGAGGCCCAACCGGGTGCGCAGGATTACACGGTCCAGCCGGGTGACAACCTCTCCAAGATCAGCAAGCATTTCTACGGCGACGCGAACAAGTATCTCGTCATCGCCAAAGCCAACAACCTGGACGATCCCGACAAGATCAAGGTCGGCCAGAAACTGGTGATTCCGGCCGCCGCCTAAGAACGGACCTCGGAGATCGGACCTCAGCCCGACGGCGCAGGAAGGGCGAGGTCCGACGTCATCGGAGCCACCGGGATCGACTGGAATCTATTCCTGGCACGGGAGGAAAACAGTATGAGTCTGTTATGGACGTCGTCGGTGCCGTGGCGAAACTTATCATGCCGGGCAATTATCCTGGTGGAATCATCGTCACCATGCTGATCGGCATCGCTGGATCGTTCGTAGCGACCTACGCCGGTCGCGCCATCGGCTGGTATCGGGAAGGACAAGCCGCAGGTTTCATCATGTCCGTCGTCGGGGCGATTGTGCGGCTTGGCATCTACCACTTGGTTAAACCCAAGACAGCATAAGCGTCGGTTGCCTGACCGCAGCGCCGCAAAAGCAGCCGCGAAGCGGCGGAAGAATAGAGCCCAAGGCGTAAGCCCTGGGTACTCACACAAGACGATCTAGCTCCGAAGGAGCGAAAAGCGCCAACCCCACACCCTCCGCGCTGATTCCACGTGGTGCGGGAAACAAAACGACTCGCGAGGCTAAACATGCGCTGGACACCCGGCGGAAGCAGCGATGACGTTGAAGACCGGCGCGACGACAGCGGCGGAGGCGGCTTCCGGCCCGGAGGCATACATCTCGGACTGGGCGGCATAGTCGTCCTGTTCATCCTTAGCCTGATTTTCAAGCGCGACTTTCTGTCTCTGCTGAGCACCGATACCGCAAGTACCGGCGGCACAGCGGTCAGTCAGCCCGATCCCGCCCGCGACCGGCAGGAAAAGCCCTTGGTGGACTTCGTGACCTTCGTCTTGAACGACACCCAGAACACCTGGAGCCAGGTCCTGCCAGCGCAGGGGACGCCATATCGCCACGCCAAGCTTGTCCTGTTTCGCGACGCCTACGATTCCGCATGCGGCATGGCGCAGTCCGCGACCGGCCCTTTCTACTGTCCTGAGGATGAAAAGGTTTATATCGATTTAGGCTTCTACGACGAACTGAAGCAACGCTTCGGCGCTCCGGGAGAATTCGCCGAGGCCTACGTGCTGGCCCACGAAATTGGACATCATGTGCAGAAACTCCTGGGCATCGAGGGCAAGGTGCGGGCGGCACAACAGCAAAACCCGCAGGCAGCCAACCAGCTTTCGGTCCGTCTGGAACTGCAGGCCGACTGCTTCGCCGGCGTCTGGGGACACTCCACGCAGCAGCGCAACCTACTGGACCCCGGCGACGTAGACTCAGGCCTGAAGGCCGCAGCCGCGGTCGGCGACGATCGTTTGCAGCGCATGTCCCGAGGCACGGTAAATCCCGAGACTTTCACTCACGGGAGTTCTGCCCAGCGCACGGAGTGGTTTCAGCGCGGTTTTCAGGACGGGACGATTGCGGCGTGCAATACGTTCCAGTGATGACGTGAGGCTGCCCCATCCTTTCGCGTTTCGTGCGAAAGGATGGGTGCGGACACCGCATGTGATCAACTCTCAAGGGGCGCGAACAAGCCGGCCTTCGGCTCGGTATCCAGACTCGGCAACACCTTTTAAAAATTTATTTACCTTTCATCGATTTCAACCCCTCCTCTGCATACGGTGCGTTAGCGCCACCCCTCATCCCCTGAACACACACTAGGGAGGTTGTATAAGACTTTTGCAACACTTGGGTCGGCTTGCATGCGTGGCCCTACCCACGCCGGAAGAAGAAGCGCGGCCCAACCGCTAGCGCCTCTTTGGTTGGGGCCAGGGAAGACAGTGCAGAGGTCCCCTCCGGGCAGCGCGCCGGGCGGGACAGAAAGGGTAAACAACAGAGAGGCACTCGCAAACAGCAGGGAGAGTTGGCGGAAATGAGATTCATGCTTAAGCCGCGGGCAACCGATTTGGGGTGGCCAAGCCCTGGGGGGATAGCGAGCGTTACGACTTCGTCCTGGATTCCGGAGAACGATTCTGGCGCGTGCAGGTGAAGTCCACGAATGTGGGCCGCTCCGATCGCTACGCCATTAACGCAACTTGCGGAAGCATCGGCAAAAAGAAGCCGTACACCGCGAAGCAAATCGACGTGCTCGTCGCCTACATTGTCGCGGAAGACGCGTAGTATGTGATTCCGGTTGCAGCCTTTACTCCCCGGATACATCTCATGTTCTATCCCAGGAGGAACGCTCGTGGTGGCCTCTAAGAACGGTATCGCGAGGAGTGGGACTTGATGAAAGCAGAACCGGGCAATAGCGAACTCGCCAGCTCGCGAGCCCTGGGGCAACTGCTCGAGATAAATGTAGGCGCGAGCCTCCCGCTCGTGCGGCAGCAAGGCAAGCCCAGCACGTCGATCCGGACCAAACAGTTGGATTGACGCTGGCGATCCAGCACGGTACCTTTGGGGCGCCGTCACGACCATCGGGTTGCGAGGCAAGATGGCAAATTCATCGGAGGCCTCAGTGAAGAACCGGTTCGCAAAAACCTTACTCATCGCTGCCCTGCTCACGTCGACGGCATGGGCGCAAGGCTCTACAAAAATACTCAGTTCTTCCCAGGCGGTGCTGGAATTGTGGAACGACCTTGGCCGCAAGCTGATCGCCATGGCCGAGGATTTCCCGGAAGACAAGTACGACTTTAAACCAGTGCCGGCGCAGCGCAGCTTTGCCGAGCAATTGCTGCACATGGCCGGGTCGAACGATCTGTTCACGTCTGTCGCCAAGGGAGAGAAGCCGGTCGATGACGAGTCCCGCGCCCACTACAAGACCAAGGCAGACATAGTCGCCTACGTGAAGAAATCATTTGCCGATGGCGCCGCCGTCATCCAGGCAAAGGGCGATGCGGGAATGGCAAAGACCGTCGTGAGTTTCGAATCGCATGAAACTTTGCCTTTGCTGGACCTGGCGTACGAACTCATTGAGCATTCAGCAGAACATTACGGCCAGTTGGTGGTTTACTACCGGGTAGCAGGGCTGGTGCCGCCGGAGTCGAGGCCGCAGAAGTAGGCGGCTACTCCAGGCCGAGCTCTTTCCATTTCTTGTCCACGAGGGCTTTGGTTTTTTCGTCCATCAGGATTTCATCGGGCCAGGGACGATTGAAACCCTCGCTGGGCCACTTGCGGGTAGCGTCGATCCCCATTTTCGAGCCGTAATTCGGCAGCCGAGAGGAATGGTCCAGCGAATCAACCGGGCCCAAAATGAACTGGATATCGCGCTCCGGGTCAATATGGTTTAACACCTTCAGCGTGACGTCGCCAATGTCCTGCACGTTCACGTCTTCGTCCACCACGATGACACACTTGGTGAACATCGCCTGGCCTAGCGACCAGATCGCATTCATCACTTTGCGCGCCTGTCCGGGATAAGACTTCCGAATCGAAACCAGCATTAGGTTGTGGAAGACGCCTTCGACAGGGAGGTTAATGTCCACGAGTTCCGGAATGGTCAACCGCATCAGCGGCAGGAAGATACGCTCGACCGCCTTGCCCATCCAACCATCCTCCATAGGGGGCTTGCCGACGATGGTGGTTGAGTAAATCGGATTCTTGCGCTGAGTAATGCAAGAAACGTGAAAGACAGGATAGAGATCTTCCAGCGAATAATAGCCGGTGTGGTCGCCGAAAGGGCCCTCGGCACGGAGTTCGTCGATGTGAACGTGGCCTTCGAGAATGATCTCTGCAGTGGCTGGGACTTCCAGGTCAACAGTTTCGCACTTCACCAGCTCTACCGGCTTCTGGCGAAGAAAGCCGGCAATGAGATATTCCTCCACGTCAGGCGGAGCGGGGACGATCGCGGAAAACGTGATGGCGGGGTCAGTGCCGATCGCGACTGCGACTTCCATTTTGCCGGGCGGCTGACTGCCTTCGGCCAGCACTGAGCCGCCTGAAGTTCGAGCCATAACATCGACGGCGGCGGAAGCACGAGCGGGGGCGCTCGCGCCTACCTTGGCCTGAGCAGCAGTCCGCAGGGCTTCGCGGTAGTGTTCAGCTCCAACCTTCTGGCGCTGCCAGTGCATTCCGGTCGTGCGCTCGTCGTAAATCTGTAGTCTGTACATTCCGACGTTGCGCTTGCCGGTCTTGGGATCGCGGGAGACCACGCAGGGTAGCGTGATAAAACGGCCGGCGTCCTTAGGCCAGCATTGCAGGACGGGAAAATCACGCAGCGAGAAATTGTCGCGTTTGATGACTTCTTTGCAGGGGCCGGTGGATACAGTCTTGGGGAAAAACTTTCCCATTTCAGCCAGCATGGGAAGCATTTTTACCTTGTCGAGAAAACCGTGGGGTGATTTCACGTCCATGAAAGCCCGGATACGGTCGGCGACCTGGTCGAGAGAATCGACCTCAAGAGCAAGATTCATGCGGCGCGCGGAACCGAACTGGTTAATCAGAACTTGCGATCCGGGATGGCCCTTGATGTTCTCGAAAAGCAAGGCGGTACCGCCGAGAGCTTTGGAGAACTTGGCTTTACTTACGCGGTCGGCAATTTCGGTGATTTCGAGGATCGGATCTACTTCGGCATGAATTGTTTTCAGTTCACCGGCGCGCTCCAGCGCCGCGATCCATCCGCGCAGGTCTTCGTAGGCCAAAATCTTCCCCCGTTTTTGGAACTGGCAATTATACCGGCAGCAAGCATATTCGACCGCGTGAAGTGCCGGAAAGGAGCAGTCAAATGCAGAAACCGCAGGCGGCGACCATCGCGGTTCTGTCCACGGCCGAGACTGAACCATTACTGGTGGCACGGCACGGACTGGACGAGATCATCACTGCATTCGGGAACATCTACGACGATGTCGGAAAGGATGGGC
>CATPBJ010000073.1 GCA_955652395.1 uncultured Terriglobales bacterium
CGACGCTCGAGTTCCTCGAGCATCATTTTGCGAAGGTGGGTCATAGGTTGGCTCCTTATGACCCCACCTTATCCCCTCCACACCACAACTGCCGACACCCAGCACGCGAAAGCGTCCGCCGCAAAGCGGCTTCGTTCAAACAGGCTTACGGGAAACGCGAGGTGAGATTGAGGCCTAGCCCTTCCCCTAGTTTGAAGGGACAACGCGCGCGGGCACGCCTTTTTGGGTGGTGAAGGCGGGAGTCGGGCGGCCCCGCGGCAAGCGGCTTGATGTGCCCGAACCGGGTGTACATAGACTCGAACCGGGTTTATAGAAAGGTGTTCTCTCACCCCTTCCTCTCAAATGAAATTGGAGGGACTCTTCGCGCATGCGAGAATTCTGCCGTTTGGGGGTAGGAAAATTCTCCATTAAAGTTCGAGAAAGATAAGGCGAATTCTAGCGGAGGGTGGTCTCGGGGAGGGCCTGGGGCAAGGTGTCGAACACGGCACTCCCGGGTTCAGATGCTCTTGTGGCAGCATTGCGAGACAGCCTTTCCGGTAGCGTTTTTTGAGTGCCAGCTATCAGATCTTTGCGTTTGGCACGGATGCTCCGGGTTTGCAACACTTTTCATGGAGTTTTTTCCAGACGTATCGACAGATGGATGCACCTTCTGCAATGGCGGCCCAATCCAAAATCTTCATCGTGGCCCGCAGCAGGCACATTGTGCCCAAGGAGAGGCGCGTCGAGCGCTTACCGTCAGGCTATTCCGTCCGAGAATCCCGCGACGATTCCCGCGGCCGCTACTGGTATGTGGTCACCGCTCTTGAGGTGGTGATGGCCGCTACCAAAGAACGCTGCCTCGATGCCCGTTGATTGCGGCGCGATTTCTTTAGACACCGCATTCAACGACAGTCAGTTCCAAACCAGGTCGCCTTCGCGTCGCGTGGGGACGAGTAGCTCTTGAGATTCGCGCCGGCTCGCTAGCCTTGATCTGAGAGAACGGTACACAGCCCAGTGGCGGTGCGATAATTACCGCAGCAGACATTAAAGCTCACCCTAAAACATGCAACCCATGCCTCCCACCTGAAAGGAGGCCCGCGACGCCGTTTGATACGCTGGAGGTCCGGATTTCTCTCCAAAAACTGCTGATCGGACTGATCTCGGTTATCGTTCCGCTCAGCTTCGTTGGGTCATACCTGACTTCTGAAGCCGACACGTCTCTGAAACAGACCATAGGTGCACAATTCAGGAGCATTGCACAAACCGAGGGTCTGGCCATTTCCGAATTCATCAATGGATCGAGTAGTCGATGTTGCGGTCCTCGCGAACAACCCAAGTGTGGTAGACGCGATTACCGCAGCGCAGCGGTCCCGCAAGGGTCTCGACGACGCGGCGATCACAGCAAGAGTTGGGAAGATCGAAAGCACATGGACGACACCGCAGGTCAATCCCTTGATCAAGCAGGTAACTGTCGTCGCCAACGTCAGAGACATTGCGGCACGAACGGGAAACGGAGCCGAGAGTCCTCAAGATTCTCGTTGCCGATGAGTGGCGCGACAGTGGCCGCTACGGATAAGCCGCTGCACCGACGACCAAACCAAGGCCAACTACCTTCAAATCGGCATGCCTGTGCTAGAAGCAGGCACTCGCCGCTTCGTTGGTGCGGTCAATGCACTGGCGGCATCGAGGTGCAAGCGGCCGAGGAACCACCCACAAGTGGAGCGGCTGCCGCATGAAGGTAATCCCCGAGGCAAAACGGGAGCGCGGCGAGCGTCGTCCGTTGTATTTCAAACCGCGGTCTTTCAGGCAGCGGCCGCAAGTGGTGGAGTCCCGTGGACGCATCGGTCAATTACCCAAAACCGACGCACACGCAGTCGGCTTGTTTCACGCGCTCTTTTTGGACGTGATGACGGAGAAAGCGGACCAGCGTTGCTCCACGTTTTGACTCCCGCAGTGCGGACACTTTACCTCACCTCCTTCGTAGTCGACGAGGGCCAATATCTTTGAAAATGTTTTCTTGCAGGCGTGGCAGAAGAATTCGTAGTGGGGCATCGTGGCCTCCCGCACCCGTGGGTGTTTAAGTTAACGAGTTTGAACGAAAAGGCGCGCTCCCAACGCGCCTTTTGTGATGGTAGGCTGGTCTTGTGCGCTTGCCGACTGATCGGCGGAGCATTTACCCAGTGCCTCAGGCAGCTTTACCGGCTGCAATTCTATGAGTGGTCGAGGTGTGGACATCGAATGTGCGAATCCTAGGTTCGGCCTCAAGGAGGGGTCGGACTACTTCATGAACCTTCTGATACTCCGCGCGGTGATATTGCTCCGCATCCTCTTTGGTGTTCCAAAAGCTCAGTGACAGCACACGATTGTCCTCTTCGTCTGAGACCAGAACTGTCTCATCGACAAAGCCCTTCTGCTTCTTCAGGATCGGCAGTACTTTCTCATTGATGGTGTCGGAGAGTTGTTTATTCTTACCTGGTTTGGTAGTTAGTTCGACGAGTCGAGTGAACATGAACGGCGCTCCTTTCGTTGGCTAGGGGTGAAAGGAACCCGTCGTCGGCACGACGACGGATCGACTAGCATTTGCTTCGAGCATACGGTACGCCCGGTCGGACGGAAGGTCAATTGCCTAAGTTTGGTGCAACGGGAGATTGGCCAAACTCGTGCGGGCGGATTTGGCGTAAACTGCGCCGTAACAGGGTTCAGCGCTCACTTCAATGTTCAGCGAAGGGAGGTTAGCTCCAATTGTGACAACCACCCTATCGTGCGCTGCGAGTTGTTCTGGGTTTTCTCTCGCTTGTCCTCGCCATTGGGGTTGCGCGGTAGAAATCACTTGCCAAAAACTCTCACCTCACTGCGTATTCGTCTGCTCAGCCTGAAGCCTTCGTAGGCGAGATATCCCGCGATGGCGAGCCCTACCCAGCTAATCCAAACTAGCACGACAATGTTCTCTACCGTCACATGCCAGCCGAAGAGGAGGCGAATCGCATGGCCCAGAGCTATCAGCGAAAACAACGATGCGGCGATGAGGGAGAAGATTCTTGGTGTCATTTCAACCTCGGTGATGGCTCTCGCGCTGCCACGTGAACTACGTTACGATAATAACGCTCTGTCATACCGGAACTGGGAGAGGCGTCGGAGGATACTCGTTATGCTTTCTCTTCACTGACCAACCAGTCCATTGCTTCCTCCGGCGTCGTGAACCTGCGAAATTCACGCTGGGAGAAGGTCTTCAGCGCCTCGTAGAAGACTTTGGGTAGACTCTGGGCACCCACCAGCGCTGCCCGCTTCACATAAGGCCTATCAAATACGGCAACTTCCTTCATGCGGGTGACCGCGGCCCGACTGAACTGCGCGCCCGTGAGGTCGCTCAGGGTGAGCACCGAGTTGCGGAACTGCGCGGTCACAACGCGCTGTACTTCGGTCAGCAGTTCGATTACCTCCTCTGCGCCACAGTTCGATAGGTCGACGAAGAGGATTTGCTTACCCTGGTGGGTCATAAAGCGAACGCGATCCATACGGGGTCCTCTTCCCGCTGGCTACGCCGAGAACATCCCCGAGCGAAGGCTGTGAGGATATGCACGGTAGCTTCTTGAAAATGTGCATGCCATCAGGCTATCTATTTGCCGAAGGCTGCGACCGCCTCGTCATCGCTCTCGTATACCCTGAATATTGTGTCTAGACTTGTTCGTCGAAGCACATCCTTGACGCGCTTGTGGGGAGAGACCAGCTTGAGGTCGCCCCCTCGGTTTCTCGCTGAGACGAGGAGTCCAACTAGCATGCCCACTCCCTCGCTGTCGACGTAATCCACCCCTTTTAGGTTAACGACAATTTTCGGGGTTCCAGACAGCATGTTTTCGGCTTTTTCGCGCAAG
>CATPBJ010000074.1 GCA_955652395.1 uncultured Terriglobales bacterium
ACCAATCCGCCCGGCAAATTCAGCCGCGGATGAATTCGGGACGTCATGATGCGCCCACTGGCATCTTCCACATAGACGATATTTTTGTCTTGACTTGTTTTCTCCTCATCGCACCTAAAGCGAAGCCGAACTCAGCAGCATAGTCTCGCACGTTCAATGACGGGTTATTCCCCGCTGCCCCGGCGGGTTCGGCGACACTTGCCGGGGCGCAGAATTCCGACTGCCGCGTAAAGGCAAACCACCTAGAATAGTTGGGCTTCGACTTAACTTCGCATTATTGCCCGGAAGGCCACCATGACCGGAACCAGAGACTCCGTCCCTCCGTTCGATCCACCCAGTTCTGAGCCCACCCTAAATTCCGAAACCACTGTGGACTCGACTCCGGACGCATCGGTCGCGTCAAGCCGCGACTTGGGCTTGATTGGAGCGTACCGCCTAATGGCAAAGTTGGGCGAGGGAGGCATGGGCCAAGTTTGGCTGGCCGAGCAAACAGGGGCAGTGAAGCGTCAAGTCGCGCTGAAGGTAGTTAAAGCGGGGCGATTCGACTACTCAGCCTTGCAGCGCTTCAATCTCGAACGTCAGTCCTTAGCCACCATGAACCACCCCGCCATCGCAAAGGTCTTCGACGCCGATTCCACACCGGACGGCCAACCCTATTTCGTGATGGAGTACGTTCCCGGCCTGCCCATCACGAACTACTGCGACCACAAGAAACTGACGACCAAGGAACGGCTGGAGCTCTTTATTAAGGTGTGGAGGCGTACAGCACGCGCACCAGAAGGCTATCATTCATCGCGACTTGAAGCCTTCCAACATCCTTGTGGTGGAAGTTGATGGCAAGTCGGTGCCGAAGATTATCGACTTCGGTATTGCGAAGGCTACGCAAACACAAGATGTGGAGACTGAGCAAACCGTATTCACCCGACTGGGCGGCATGGTCGGTACACCGGGCTACATGAGTCCTGAACAGGCCGACCCCGGGATTCTCGACGTCGACACGCGTACGGATGTTTATTCGCTTGGTGTGATTCTGTACGTACTTCTGACCGGCTCCAGGCCGTTCGATCCGAGACAGTGGAAGACGAAACCTTTCGACGAAGTCCTGCGCCAGTTGCGCGAAGATGATCCGCCACCTCCCAGTTCGATGATCAGCACCGACCCCCCGGGCAGGACGATGGCCGAGGAGCGAAAGATCCAGCCCCAGCAGTTGGCACGCTCGCTGCGTGGCGATCTGGACTGGATCACGCTAAAGGCAATAGAAAAAGATCGAACCCAGCGGTATGGCACGCCCTCCGAACTGGCGGCGGACATCGGTCGCTACTTGAAAAACGAGCCCGTAATCGCGCGTCCGCAGAGCACCGTGTACAAACTGCAAAAATACGTTCAGCGACATCGTGCGATGGTTGCGGCGGCTGCAGCATTGGTCTTGTTGGTGGCAGGCTTCGCCATTACGGAGTTCTTGCAGGCACGACGGATCGCGCGCGAACGTGACCGCGCGAATATGGAGGCGGCCACGGCAAAGGAGACAGCGGATTTTCTCGTCCGACTGTTCGAGGTCTCGGACCCTAACGAAGCGCGCGGCAAATCAATTACGGCGCTCGAGATTCTGGATCGGGCTTCCGGACGGATCGAGACGGAGTTAGGTCACGAGCCGGCAGTCCAGGCAAGGCTACAACTCACGATGTCTCAGGTGTACCAGGGTCTCGGTCTCTACGAGTCTTCCGTTCAGTTGGCCCAGCGGTCCTGGCTCACCCGTCGAGCGCTACTTGGCGAGGACAACCCGGCTACACTTTCGGCGCGATCGGAGCTCGGGGATTCGCTGCGCTCTCTCGGAAAATCCGACGAAGCCGAATCCCACCTGCGGGCGGCCGTGGAGGCCCAGCGACGGGTTCTGGGGCCCGATGCTCTCGAAACGCTCATGAGTTCGTCGCGGCTCGGCGTCGTGCTTTACAATAAGGGCGATTTGAAGCAAGCCGAAGGCGTCCTCCGCTCCACCGTCGAGGGGTTTAGACGCCTCGGCCAGCCGGGAGCGGGCGAACTCGTCAGCGCGCTGCAATGGCTGGGACAAACCCTTCGCGATCAGGACCAACGTGAGGAAGCAGTCCGGGTACAGCTAGAGGCACTGGACCTGGCGCGAAAGACTAACGGAAACGACCACCCGAGCACGCTATCATCGCTCGACGCGCTCGGGTTGCTGTACTGGGACCTCGGTCGGCTGGATGAGGCCGAGTCCTATCTGCGGGAATCCCTCGAAGAGTCGCGTCGCGTGCTGGGCGCGGACCACCCAGATACTCTGACCACAATTCTCAATCTGGGGCTGGTTTTGACCGATCGCGAGAAAGAAGCCGACGCCGAGCGCGCATTCCGCGTCGTCCTCGCGGGCTATCGCAAAGCGCTGGGGCCTGATCACGCATTCACGCTCACCGCGATGGGGAATTTGTGCTCAGTCCTCACGCTTCAGAAGAAGCTGGATGAAGCGGAAGCCGTCTGCCGTCAGGCTCTCCAAGGTCGACGCAGAACGCTCGGCGGAGATCACCGTGCAACCCTCGCCTCGATCAATGCGCTCGGCTTGTTTCTGCGGACAGCGGGTCGCCTGGCAGATGCGGAGTCCACCTATCGTGAGGCGTTCGATCGTCGTTGCCGCGTCCTCGGGCCAGACCACGCGGCTACGCTGATCTCGATGGCCAATCTTGGAGAGGTGATGCTCGACCGGGGCCGAGTCGAAGAGGCCGCTCAGCGGTTGGAGGTCGCAGCTCAAAAAGCTAGAGCCACGCTCCCCACGACGGACTCGACCCTACCGAGTGTGCTCACGAAGTGGGGTCGCTGCCTCATGATGATGCATCGCAATGACGAAGCCAAGGCAACGCTCAAAGAAGCAGTAAACTTGTACGAGAAAACGCTCGGCTCGCAGCACAGTCGTACCCGAAGCGCCGAGAAGTTACTCGCCAAAGTCGAGTAACACCGCCGTCTTTGCGACTTCAGCGTTGGCAATCCCTGGGAGTCCGAAGCAGTAGCAAGTTCAGCCAGCGATGAACCATCCCGGGTCTGCGCACTGGAAGTTGAAGGAGGAGTGGCCCAGTAGGAGGCGGACGAGTATCATGCTGGCAAGCCAAGAGCTGGGCTTTGACCTCCGGCTGCTGGCCGGATTGCGGATGTTAGCAGGCGTTTCCCGGCCCAGCATTGGCCGCGGCTCTCTGGATTCCTTCCCTCGGAGTTTTTTCGTGGTCGCTCGTGACTGCGACGCGCGGTATGAAACCTCGGTCGGGCAAGTTGTGCTCCGCGAATCTTCGCAGAAGGGGAAATGTATATGCCTTTAATGCGTCCGGACCCAACCTTTTATCCTTCACCGGGCATGGCGATGCAGGCCCCGCCCGAACGCCTCGCCTATGTCGCGCTGCTGAACGTTGGCAAGAATGGGAAGCGTGACGCCATCGGCGTCATTGACCTCGATCCGAGTTCCTCCGAATACGGTCGCCTCGTTGGGCAGGTGGATTTTCCCCGCGGCGATAATGAGTTGCACCATTTCGGCTGGAACGCTTGCAGCGCGTGCCTGTGCCCGCAGGCCCCGCATCCGCACATGGAGCGTCGCTACCTGATCGTGCCGGGCATCGGATCGTCCCGCATTTACATCCTGGATACGAAGCCGAACCCCAAGCAGCCGAAGATCGTGAAAGTGATCGAGCCCGAAGAGTTCATCAGGAAGACCGGCTACACCTCGCCCCACACCATTCACTGCGGCCAAGACGGCGTCTATGGGAGTGCCCTCGGCTCGGCGAGCGGAGACGGCCCGGGCGGCATTTTTCTGATGGATGCGAACACGTTTGAGCTGAAAGGCCAGTGGGAACAGGATCGCGGCCCGCAGCAACTGGCCTACGACTTCTGGTGGCACCTGGGGCACGACACCATGGTGACCTCCGAATGGGGCACGCCGAACATGGTGAAAAACGGCGTCAACCCGGAACTGCTGCTGGGCGGCAAGTACGGACACAAGCTCCATATCTGGGACCTGGACAAGCGCCGCCACCTGCAGGAAATTGATCTGGGTGCGGAGCAACAGATGGTCCTCGAGCTGCGGCCCTCCCACGATCCGAACAAGACGTATGGGTTCGTGGGTGTGGTCATTTCGCTCAAAGACCTGTCATCCTCGATCTGGATGTGGTACCGCGAAGACGGCAAGAACGGCAAGTGGGGCGTCCGCAAGGTGATTGACATCCCGGCCGAGCCTGCCGACCCGGAAAAACTACCGCCGCTGCTGCAGGGCTTCAAGGCGGTGCCACCGCTGGTATCGGATATCAACCTGTCGCTCGACGACCGCTTCCTCTATGTTTCGTGCTGGGGGACCGGTGAGTTTATCCAGTACGACGTCTCCGACCCCGCCAACCCGAACAAGACGGGCTCCGTTCACCTGGGCGGCATTGTGCGCCGCGCGGCTCACCCGACCAAGCCCAGGCAGGCGCTTAACGGCGGCCCGCAGATGGTCGAGCTCAGCCGCGACGGCAAGCGCGTCTACTTCACCAACTCGCTCTACTCCCCGTGGGACGACCAGTTCTATCCCGATGGGGTGAAGAGTTGGATGGTAAAGCTCGACGCGGACCTGAAAGGCGGGATGAGGTTGGATGAAAAGTTCTTCGTCGAGTTCGACGGGCTGCGGGCGCACCAGCTACGGCTGGAAGGAGGCGACGCCTCATCTGACTCTTACTGCTATTCGGAGGCGCAATGACGCATGCGGAGGTGGGCTCAACCGCGTTGTGGTTGATGCTGCTCCTCGGCGCCTACCACGGAATCAACCCTGGGATGGGGTGGCTCTTCGCGGTGGCGCTGGGGATGCAGGAGGGGAAGGGGAGTGCAGTGGCGAGAGCGCTCGTCCCGATCGCGTTCGGCCACGCGTTGGCCATCGGAAGCGTGGTGCTGGCTGCGGCGTTTCTGGGAATGGCGCTGCCGCGGGAAGCCATCCGCTATCCCGTCGCCGCGCTCCTGTTCGGTCTTGGAATCTACTCTCTGGTGCGGCATCACCACCCGCGTTGGGTCCGCATGCAGGTGGGCTTTCGCGACCTGACGGTGTGGTCGTTTCTGATGGCCTCGGCGCACGGCGCGGGTTTGATGCTGCTGCCGGTGCTGCTGGACAGCAGCACGGTCGAAGCAGCAGACCAGATGGCGGGCCACCATCACGCATCCGCGGCCGCCAGCCCTCTCGCGGCGCTGCTGGCCACCGGGGTCCATACGACCGCCTATCTTGCAGTCACAGGGATCGTCGCGTGGGCAGTCTATGGCAAGTTCGGCCTCGCGATTCTTCGCAAGGCCTGGCTCAACCTCAACCTGGTATGGGCGGCTGCGCTCGTGGTCACCGGCCTTGTCACCCTGGTGATGTAGGGCTCAAGTACAAATATTGGCTGCGACCACCGCAAGCCTCCTGCCGTCTTCCAAGCAGCGAGCTACGGCAACGTCATCGCCTCTGTCGTGCCTCAGCTTCGGCTAGCCACCCACGGCGTAGCTTTTCGGACGGGATGCTGGACAGGTAGGGTTTGATATCGAGAATGGGTGTCCCATCCAGCATATCGACGCCCCGAACATGCAGCTCGATGCCTTCGCGGCGATGCAGCTCGACGGTGGCAGACCAATCGGGTTCGGACGTAGCGGAGATCGGGTCGCAAACACACCATGGGACCGATTGTCGGAGGGCGGTGTAGCGAGCAATTCGAACCCCTGGGAGCGATCGAACTCCCAGATGACGATGAGATGCGAGAAGCCCTCAATGTCGGCAAGCCCGGGCTCAAACTCGGACAGGATCTTGAGCACACCATCGGCCTGGTGTTTAGCGCCAAGACCCTTGGGAATCGCGCTTGGGTCCTTGTAAGGACTGCTCACAAATCCAATCGGCTGCGAGGTAAACATACCAGATGCCTCCGTTTCCCATACTAATGCGCGCGTCGCCTGGGCTACCCCGCCCCAATCCGATCTTTGATCTCTTTGACAGTGTACTAGTATTATAGTACATTGACCACGTGATGAGTTCTCGGCGGGCTCCATTCCGTTTTCGGCTTGACCTTCAAAGTGGAGTGCCGGTCTATCGCCAGATCATGGACCAGGTGCGTGGTGGCGTTGCTTCTGGAGCGCTTACCGTCGGCGACCAGCTGCCTACGGTACGCCAACTTGCCGTCGACTTGTCCATCAATCCCAACACGGTCGTTCGCGCCTATCGCGAACTGGAATTCGGCGGATTGCTGGAGACCCACCAGGGAACAGGCACCTTCATCAGCGCACAGAAGCTACGAGGCGGCGAACAAGAACGCGCGCGGCAGTTGGCCCAGATTGTGGGAGATTGCGTGGCTCGTGCTGGGGCGGCCGGATTTATCGTCGAGGACTTAATTGAACAGTTGCACGAACTGGTTCCAGAGGCAACTCGCAGGAGATGAAGTCATGACCAAAGTCGCTTTCGCACAGCTCAGTGGCGTAGCCGTCGCAGCATTCGTAGTCTGCTTGGTCGTCGGCGCCTTGCTCGGTACAACCATGCATCGGCCTGCGCCTATCATCATGGGCGCATTGCTGGGCCTATACCTGCTGTTCGCAATCAAAGTGGTACGTCAATGGGAGAAAGTCGCGCTCTTGCGCCTGGGCCGGTATGTCGGTCTTCGCGGGCCGGGAATATTTCTCATTGTTCCTGTCGTGGAGACTCTCAGCTCCTTCGTGGACCAACGCGTTCGTGTGGCCAGCGTAACCGCCGAATCCACGCTGACTCGCGACACGGTTCCGGTGAACGTCGATGCCATTGTGTTTTGGCTGGTATGGAACGCGGAAAAGGCAATCCTCGAAGTGGAGAATTTCCTCGACGCCATCAATTTGAGTGCGCAGACCGCACTCCGGGAGTCGATTGGCCGTCACGAACTGGCGCAGATGATTACCGAGCGCGAGACCCTGGGTCGCGAGCTGCAGCGCATTCTCGACGAGAAGACAAACCCGTGGGGAATCACGGTGCAGTCTGTGGAAGTCAGAGACGTGAGAATTCCGCAGGGTCTGGAAGACGCCATGTCGCGGCAAGCGCAGGCCGAACGGGAGCGACAGGCGCGTATCATTTTGGGCCAGGCAGAAAAAGAAATCTCCGACAGTTTCGTGCAAGCCGCAGCCTCCTACACCGAAAACCCGGTGGCCCTGCATCTGCGCGCCATGAACATGCTGTATGAAGCGATCAAAGAACGGGGTTCGATGGTGATCGTGCCCTCGTCGGCGGTAGAGACGATGGGGCTCGGCGGGACCCTGGCCACCGCGTCACTCGGCGGAGCAAAACCCTAACAACAACACCACCTGAATAGGTCGAAAGGAGCAGGACGTATGAAGCACTTACGCGAAGGTTGCCTTGTCGCGCTAGCGTTAGCCGCGAACGTTACTCCGGTAGCCGCGCAATCTGAGGTCGCGGATCCGGGATTCAAACTGATGCGCCGCACGGAGGCTACAGCCCCGGCGGCCCAAACGATGCAGAAGGGCATCAGTGTACAGTTGCCAGTCACCAGCAACGCCATATCGATGCCCGAAGCAGACGAAGAAGACTCGTTGATCGTCAGTGTTACTGACGACGGCAGCGTCTACTCCGGAATCACACCCGTCAATTCCGCTGTCTTGGTGGAAAGTATCAAGGTTGGTCTGGCCCACTACACAGAGAAGAAACTCTACATCAAGGCGGACGCTCGTACTCCGTATGCTAATGTCCTGAAGGTTCTGGACGCGGTGCGCACAGCGGGCATCGAAGCACCAAACCTACTGACAGCCCAAACAGATTCGTCGGAGGCGGGGACTCTAGTGCCTCCGAAAGGCTTGGAAGTGTTGGTTGGTTCGCCATCGCCCATTGCCGCGGAGTCAACCGTTGTGCAGGTGCTCAACTCGGGGCAGCGGCCAACGCTGAAGATCAACAACGAGGAGATTCCCTGGGCTGCTCTACAAAGTAGGCTAAGGCAGCTGTTCCAGAACCGAAGAGAGAGAGTGGTTCAAGTGAAAGCCCAGGGAATATTGCCCTTTGCGGATGTTGTGGCCGTGACCGACATGTGCCTCGCGACAGGAGCGAAGATCGTTCTGGTCACGCCAGGACCGTAACTAGGTCCCGAGGGTGCCCCGTCCCATTTCCCGTTCTTAATAGTTCTTCGGCTGGGTCAAACTGAACCGGTTGCCGAACGGATCTTTAAAGACCGCTTCCACGTCGTAGAACTGATCTTTCGGTTCGGAGACGAACTCCGCGCCTTTGGCCTTCAGTTCTTCAACGGTCTTGCGGCAATCGGCGGTCTGGAAGGCGCCGGCGCTGAACATGCCTTTCGTCAACAGCGCGGCAATCGTCTCGACATCTTTCGGGTCATTCTTTTCCGCGCCGCCGCGTTTCATCTTTACCAAGTCGCCACCGCTGCCGACTTTCATCAGGATGATTTCCAACTCAGACTCTCCTTTGGGAGCGACGGTCAGCCAGTGAAAGCCGTTGGGCAGCGATTGATCAACCTTGACTACGTAGAAATCCTTGGCGTGGTTCCAATCAAGCACGTAGTCTGCGCAATACGGAATCAGCTACCCCTTCTCCGCATGCCCCGTCTATGCTTGAGTCGCAGTGCTGGATGGAATCGATGAACACAGCCTTCATGATCCCGGGTCTAACCCTCCTGCTGATCACCTGGCTTCCCTTAGGTTGCCTCGCACAAGGAGAGGCGGGCTCCGTGCCTGCAGGCAATGTGCTGGACGCAAAAGGCAGAAGCATTGGGGTCGGTCCGATGGTGCTAGTGCGTGGTGGCACTGTCCAGATGGGGATCGATGCCCGTGAAATCCAGAGCTTTGAGAACATCTTCGATGTTCACGTTCCACAGTTGTTTCAGGATGAAGTCCCGAAACACTGGGTCACTCTCGGCGAGTTCTATATTGACAAGTACCTCGTCACCAACGCGCAGTTCAAGGCGTTTACAGACGCCAATCCCGGATGGCAACCAGACCGCATCGCTCGTGAACTCGACGACGGCAATTACCTCAAGCATTGGAAAGAACCAACTGCACTCGCCGCGAACGCAGACCATCCCGTAGTAAACGTGAACTGGTATTCGGCCCTGGCCTTCTGCCGCTGGGCGGGGAAGCGCCTGCCATCCGAAGCAGAATGGGAATATGCCGCTCGTGGGGGCCTCAATACACTCTTCCCGTGGGGCGATCAGCCCGCGGATGGCACTCGCGCCAACTATTCTGGTAGCCGCTTGGGAATCACATCTCCGGTCGGCACTTATCCCGCCAATCGATACGGCCTTTTCGATATGGCTGGGAATGTTTGGCAATTCATGGCCGACGAATGGAAACCCTACCCCGCAACGCCGCAGAAAAACCCGGTCGCGGGTGAAAGGCTTTCCCTCAACGGGACGGCTTTCCTCCAGGTAAAAACCAGGCGCGTAATTCGGGGCGGCAGTTTTGACGGAGCGCCCGTGAACCTCTGGGTCGAATATCGTGACAGCCATCCCGCGAGCGGCTCGCGGGAGTTTGTAGGCTTCCGCTGTGCAAAGTAGTTGAGGGATGAGTGCCCGGTGAACAAAGAGCCCGGAGCTGCCGGGCCGCCCCGCCGTCCGCACTTCGACGGGTGTCAACACCACCGTTACTTCGGCAGCGGTTTGATCCCGGCCTCGTCCAGCCCTGCCTGGATCGCCTTCCACGTTTCTGCCTCGGGCTTGTTGCCATTGACCGGCACGATCTTGGCATTGGGGAAATAGGCCGAAATCGTGTCCATCTCACGATGGTAGTCCTTAATCCGCTGCTCAAGAATCTGTGGGCGATCACTCTCCCGCCCGGTCTTCTTGGCGCGCTGGCGGATGACGTCGTCGGGCACCTGAAGTTGGAACGCAATCGGCTTGAGGTTCAGATCCGCAACCATCTTGGCGAGGTCCTCCGCCTGCACCAGCGTCGCGGGATAGCCGTCGAGCGCGATACCATGACTGAGGTCGGCAGGCTTCAGGCGCTCCCGCAGGTAGCGGCTCATGGCCGGGTCATAGCGCATCTCGGCCATGGACATACCTTGGCCGCGCAGGTGTTCAAGTTCGTTGGCATGGTCCTTGATTAGGTCTTCAACCGAAATGTTCGGAATGTTGTAGGTCTGCGTGATCGAGTCGACCAGCGTAGTCTTCCCGCTGAGCGGCGGCCCAATCAGGATGATAAGGGGGGTCGCGAAAGACTGTACTGCGCGGCTGGGGTCGCTGTCTGAGCACGCAGAGCATTGCCCAGCAGTAAAGGCAAAACGATAATAATGTACTTCGGCATGATGCAGTTCCGAATAGTCAGCATTTTCCAGCGCGGCTAGTATGCCACGGCGGGCTGTCCAGGTGGGAGGAGCATATCTCCCAACACGGACATTTTCCTTGCTCAAGGTCTCGTCCTGCAACTCCTTGTACGATCGCTTCCCAGGGGAACGGCCAGCGTGTCGCCAGGAGGATGAAGGCAGCAAGGGAAAAGGCGATGACGAGGGCGGTCGCTGTGAGTTTTCGTAAATTCAGGAACAGCGTGGTGTGAGCACTGCGGAGATTGGTAAACGTGCAATCCATCAGGTCTTGCAGTGGGCGCGTTTCGCACGCGCCCAGAGGTTGGATTCATAGAGCGCGCACGAGAAAAACGATCAAGAGAACTACCAGAATTGTTCCTACCAAACCGTAACCTAACATAGTTCCTCCTATTCCTAACTTTGTGATGCCACCAATTATGCTGAAAGATGACGAGTGTCGCTGGTCAGTTTCGCTCAGCTGATCTGAGAGAGTGGTCTGTATTGCACATACTCCAGGAGGCTCAAAGCGTACAGTCTCTGCAAGCTTGGGAGGAGGTATGGAAATCTCGGGCTAAGGAGGACGACATGCATCTTATGCTCAGATATCTAGGCTCATTTCTCCTGGGTGTGGCACTTACTGCCCCAGTGGCAATCCAGGCAAGCACCAACTTTCGAGACGACAGCCGTCAAGACGCCCGAGAGCGGAACCAAAGACACCAAAGGCGGTATTACGACCGGGACTACAGGGACTACCATCGATGGAATGACCGCGAAAACCGTAGGTACCGGAGCTGGGGAGTGGAAAGGCATGAGGCTTATCGTCCCTTCTACAAGCTCCAGCGAGACCGGCAGAGAGCATACTGGAAGTATCGCCACGAACATCCGGATGGTGACGATCGACGCTAATTCGCCAGTTCTTTCGCGGTGAATAGCCACCAGGGGGCACTGTGCGCGGCGGCGGCCAACAGGGGTGGGATGTGACGCCCACTGCACTTACCCCCACCCTGCTCACGCCCGCCCTTTCACCAATCGCAAGACTCTTGCAGTGGGCGGAGCCCGGGAACGCCATATTGTTGTGCAAATCGTCTGCCAACATCTCACACTGTTTCTGCATCTTCATATCGGCGAAACGATCATCGGGAGACAAACATGAAATTCAAAAGGCAAAAGCCGCTTCTCGGTATCCTGCTCGGCGCCGGACTATATCCTCTGTTTGATGCCCTGCGTGAGCTCCTGCCTGACGATATGAACAACCTCAAAGGCAGGGTCAGGGACACGTATGGTACCGCATCCGCACGGGTAAGCCGTGCCCGCGACGCGCTTCGCGGGAAGGAAGACTCGCAAATACTCGGCAAAGTCGGTGCTCTCGTAATCGGAGTTGGCATCGGCGTAGGAATCGGCCTGCTCATCGCACCGGCTAGCGGAGAAGAAACCCGGGCCGAAATCAACGACAAGGTTTCGGAGTTCAGCGGCAAAGTCCGTGAGGGCGTGAAGAAGCCCCGAGGCGCGACGGGGACCCACGGTGAGTAAGCCCCCCTAAATATCTGGGGGCAGAAACAACCCGCCGTGCGGCTAGTGCATCATTCCGCGACGGTGGGAGCATCAAAGATGCGATCTGAATACTAAAAACTAAAAATTGGAGGAGACATGACAAGACTGAACAGTATCCTGCTTTGCCTGATTCTGGCCGCAGGGACAGCAATGGCAAAGTCGAAAAGCGATGTACGAGACGTGACTGGCTGTCTTTCAAAGGGCGACAGCGCCAAAGAGTTCCGGCTCACGGGAAATGATGGCAGCACCTGGGAAGTCCGAAGCAGCAAGGTGGCTCTGGGTGAGCACGTCGGTCACACAGTGACCGCGACTGGCGTCGTCTCCAACGCAACGATGCACAACATGAAGGAAGACGCCAAGGATGCTGCGAAGGACAGCGGCGCGAAGAAGGATGATACCGAGCACGGTCATATGACGATTACGGACGTAAAGATGGTCAGCGACTCGTGCAAGTAAGGATTGTCTAACGAAATTAGGGGCCGAGAACGAATCGGCCCCTTTCTTGTTCCTTCCCGGCGTCTTATAAATCCTCTGCCCGCCTGTGCAGGAATGACGAGCCCCCAGCGTCGAAGCCGTAGTCGTCACGGTCCCTGCCCCAAAAATGATTTCCGCCGATTGCCTGCAAGAGCGGCCTAGCTGCCTACTTTTCTGGCGTAATCATCGAGCGTTCTCTTGGTTTCCGCTTCTCTGACAGCTTCCTGAGAGGCTTGGTTCTTCTCAATGCGATTCACGAGCGTCTGAGCCTCGCGGTCTTCGTGGGACTCCCGGTGTTCCTGTTTGTCTTCCATGGTGACGGCCTCCAATCGGTAGAGCCATGATGCGCCACAGGCAGGTCAGATAACTGTCCAATCTTGACCGGTTGACAACGCGACAGCTTCGAGCTTCAGACCAGCGACCGGTGTTGAGAGTAGGCCACCCCGCGGAACGATGAAGGAAACCATGCCACACGTGATTTCAAGAATCGAGCACGATCGTTCCTTAGGTGGCAAGTCTTGCTACCATCATATCCATCACTAGCGAAACGTATCTTGGTGGTGAGGACAGGAATTCATCCATGAATCGTAGCATTGCAATCGTGGGCGCACCGTCGAGCATCGGCATCCGCCCTTACGATAGTGGCGAAGCCAGGCAGCTTGATCGGGCCCCGGGAGTTCTCCGCCAGCTTGGCCTGGTACAACGCCTTGGTGCCAGCGATCTTGGCGATGTCATCCCGCCCGCGTATCGAGACTACATCCGTCCACCGGGCCGGGTGCGGAACGAAGGCGAAGTCGTTTCTTATTGCCGTGCCCTCAGCGAACGGGTGGAGGCGGCAACCCGCGACGGACGCTTTGCCGTCGTGCTGGGCGGCGATTGCAGCATTGTGCTTGGATGCCTCTTGGGTGCGCGACGGTCAGCGCAAGAACAAAGGTTAATGCAAGATCGATCGGTGGGTCTTGCCTACTTCGACGCGCACGCTGATTTCGGGACGCCCGAAGAGTCTCGCACCGGTTCCGCCGCCAGCATGTGCCTCGCCCTTGCCGTCGGTCGCGGGGAGACGCCTTTGGCCCGGCTCGCCGGAAACGAGCCTCTGGTGCATAGCAAGGATGTAGTTCTGATCGGTCGCCGCGACGCTGCTGAGCCCTGGTACGGTCACGCGGCGCTGGCTGCGTCTCCGATTGTGGATATTTCCGGTCCTGTTCTCAGGGATCGCGGCGCGACTGACGTCGCGGCGGCAGCACTCCTGGCGCTCGCGTCACCCGGATCGAGCGCGGATCTGCGTGGGTTTTGGATCCACCTGGATGCCGATGTCATCAATCCAACCGTCATGCCGGCGGTGGATTCGCCCCAACCGGGCGGGCCGACCATCAGCGAAATGGTGGATCTCTTGACTCCGTTCGTCCGCCATCCGCGAGCGCTCGGCCTTGAACTCACTATTTACGATCCCGGGCTTGACCCTGGCCGTTCATGCGCTGCGAGCCTGGTCACGTTGCTGGAGAACATTCTCCTCGGCGCTGGCTCGCTTAATGAGCGGACGGCATGATCGCTAGAATGTGGCACGGAGTGGTTCCGCTTTCGAAGAGTGAAGCATACCTGGACCTGATGCGGAGAGTTGCCCTTCCCGAGTATCAGGCGACGCGAGGAAATCGTGGCGCGTGGTGTTTGTGCCGCAGCGAAGGAGATGTAACACACTTCCAGATGCTGACCTTCTGGGACGACACCGACGCCATCAAGCGTTTCGCTGGGGAAGACTACAGCCTGGCCAAGTACTACGACTTCGACCCCGACTATCTGGTCGAAATGGAGCGCCGTGTCCTGCACTACGAGGTACACTCGGAGAGCTCGCCCGATCCATTCAAGTCAACTCGTGCGGTCGATCGAGGGGATGACTGACGGATAGGAAGTTGTATCCCTTCTTAACCATTTCCGCTTAGAAAGAATTGCTCCACCGCAACACCAACGGCTCTTGGGGCCACAAGGACCGCGCCATGATTTCGACCTGGCAGAGAGCGGTACTGTGCGTCGGGGAGCATCTCGACAAGTGCCTTGGCTCCGGTGTGAAAAAATGCCTCACTCTTGCCACCCACCACTACCAGAGTAGGCGCCGCATTAGCGGCCCATCGCGCGGCTGGCAATGGCTTGCCCACCTGAGTTCCTTCCAGAATCGTAAGATCGTAAGGTAGCGTGTGGGCCATGCCTGTCATCTTTGACCACCCAGGCATGAGCAGTCGCATCAAGGTGACCCCTATCGGCGGAATGCCCATACCCTTTGTAAAGAAGAGCTTGACTGCGTCATTCCGGCGGCCTCCCGACACGAGCTCCGTGACCTGTTTGGTGAGGTTATTCGGGATTGGGGGCCAGCTATCGTCAATGATGAATGGCGGTTCGTACATGAGCAGTTTCTTGATCTTGGAGCCAAGCTTGCTCGCCGCTTCTAGTGCCAGGACGGAACCAGAAGAGCTACCAAACACGAAAGCCGATCCGCCCGAGGCATCGATCAGAGCTTCGATATCTTCGACCTCACGTTCGACGGCATAGGCTGAGTATCCCCGCTTTTGCCTCGGCCTCGTCGGTCATAGTTGATGACCGTAAAGTGTTCGGCGAGCTGCCCGGCAAGCCGTCTGGTTCCCCCGCGATCCGCCAGAGCCGCGGCCACAAGGATGACCACCGGCCCTGTACCAGTCTGCTCATACGCGATGATGGTGCCATCCTTGGAGATGACGCTTTTCTGTACGGCACCAAGGGTGACTCCTTCTGTATTCAGCGCCATGTAGGTGGCGATGTAGAGGGAGAGAATGACGATCGCGAGCAAGCCCGTGAGCACGGCTCCGATGCGTCGTAGAATGCGACGGGGACGGTGTGTTTCGTTCATGCCTTTCCTGCTTGCCTCTCGATCGAGCCAGCTTCCGCCGGTGCCAATAGCTCCGCAAGCTTGTCGTAGCTCTCCGCCGCGCCGTGCTCCATGCCGGATTTGATGACAGCGTCGCGTACTTCCTGCGAGGGGTAGAACACCGTGGCGGTGAGAGTTGTCTTGCCTCCATGCTCGACCAGAACGGTGGTTACCAGTGACTCACCCGGGAAGTCGTCGAACGATTCCACGTGGACGGAGCGCTCGGGCGGCACGATCTCTCTATAGACGCCGCGCATTCCCATGTCAGTTCCGTCGGGGCTACGCAGTACAAAGCGAAAGGCTCCGCCCACTTTCAAATCGACCTCGCAGACCACCAGAGACCAGCCGCGGGGTCCGAACCAGCGCTGGAGCAGCTCGGGTTTGGTGAACGCGTCGAAAACCAGGCGGCGTGGCGCGTCGAAGACCCTGGTCAGGACAATTTCGCGGTCGGTGGGTGTGGTTACTCTCAACGTTCCGGTGTTTTTCATCGATGATCTCCGCTATCGCTTGGTGTCTTTACGCTTCTTCCCCTTGGTTGTGAGTTCGTCGAGCAGGTCGTCGAGGCGCTGGAAGCTGCCCTCCCAAAACCGGCGGTAGTCCTCCAACCACTCGCTGGCGCCTGCGAGCGATTTGCCTTCGATCCTGCGCGGCCGTCGTTGCGCGTCGCGGCTTCGCGAAATCAGGCCCGCGCGCTCCAGCACCCTGAGGTGCTTGGAGATCGCGGGCTGACTCATCGCGAACGGCTTGGCCAGCTCTGTCACCGACGCCGCGCCAGACGCCAGGCGAGCAAGAATCGCCCGACGGGTGGGATCGGAGAGCGCGGCGAACGTTGCATTCAGGCGCTGAGAAGAAGTCATAACCATTCGGTTCTATAACCGGATAATTATGTACTAAGCCACCAAGGCCGTCAAGACCAAAGGGCAATCATGTCGCAGCCACATGAGAAGTTCCTCTTGGAGCCAAGTAGAAAGTTCCGCTTTGATAAGGCATGGCGAAGCGACAAGAGGAGCTGTGGATGTCGAGGAAGGATCGCGATCGATTGAAGGTGCTGCATGAGGTGAGGAAGCGGCACATCACGCAAGTACAAGCGGGGAAAGAGTTGGCCATCAGTCCGCGCTGGGTACGGGAGTTGTTGCGGCGGATGAAAGCTCGGG
>CATPBJ010000075.1 GCA_955652395.1 uncultured Terriglobales bacterium
CCTGAGATGGGCTTTCTCGCCCCAGTATCCGTCGTTGAGGGCAAGCACAACTTCTTTGTCCGGCTCGGCGCTGACGAAGCGGAAGGGCCCCGAGCCGATGGGCCTACGGCTGATCTCGTCGCCGCTGCCATAAGGCACGATGCCCATGGCGCCGTCGGAAAGATTCCACAGCAGAGTCGCGAAAGGCTCTTTGAGGTGGAAGACGACGGTGTAGTCATCGCTTGCGTCAATGTGATCCACGAAATGGTAAACACTCGCCTTGGCGCTGCGAATTTTTCCCTGCAGCAGGGAATCGAAGGTCCACTTTACGTCCCGGGCGGTCAAGGGGCGGCCATCGTGAAACTTCACTCCATGATGCAAATGGAAGATGTAAGTAAGGGGATCGGGAACCTCCCAATGTTCGGCCAGACCAGGCGCGACGTCAAGGTTGGCACCGCGGGTGAGCAGGTCATCGAAAATGAGGTCGTCGATGCGCTGGGATTGCGCGTCCAGGCCGACCCGGGGATCGAGATTGGTCGGGCTGCTCTCAATGATCATCACCAGAGTGCTGGGGTCAGGTTTGCTGGCGCAGGAGAGAGTAAGGACTAGAAGACTCGCAAAAGCGAAAGCCTCCAGCGTCCTCGATGCAGTCAAAAACACGCAGCAGGTCCCTCGACTCGTTTCGGCGCGCGCGCGCGCCCCAATCTTCGCTCGGGATGACAACTCTTCATGCTTTCCCTCACGCATACGAGATCATCCCCAAAATCTCTGGCCGTTCTGCTCCCGTCGCGGAGGAAATATTCGACGCGCGCCGGTTCCAAGTCTCGTACGCCATAGGCGCGAAGGCGGCTGCTTCCTTGGCTTCTGAGGGCAATCCGAGTTCGTCGGAAGCTCGAATGGTCAGATGCAGCGGCCGAAGTTCATTGGCCAGCATGGCGAGCAAGGTGGGATTATTAGCGCCGCCGCCGGAAATAACGAGCTCTTGAAAACGTCCACGCGATGACAGCACGCAGCGATGTGCTGCATCGGCGATCGAGCGCGCGGTGAGAGCGGTAGCAGTGGCGACCACGTCCGCCTTGTTCGCACGTCCACAACGCTTAACGAATTGCTGCGCGAACTCGCGTCCGAACTCTTCGCGGCCCGCTGTCTTGGGCGGCTTGCGGCGGAAAAATGGCAGACGCAGGAGATCGGAGACAACCGGTTCGATCACTGCACCCGAAGCCGCGATGCGACCATCGCGATCGTACGGCTGACCGAAGAGTCGATCGGTAGCGGCGTCGATCACCATGTTGCCGGGGCCGGTGTCGAAAGCTATCACTTGTTTAGAGGAAGCTCCGGCCGGGATCGCCGTCAGATTCGCGATTCCGCCGATGTTTTGTACGATACGACCGATCTGCTGGTCGCGATAGAGCAAATAATCGAGGAATGGAACCAGGGGCGCACCCTTTCCTCCCGCAGCCATGTCGGCGGGGCGGAAATCGGATACGACCGGTACGCCGACCCGCGCCGCGATGACGGCGCCTTCTCCGGTCTGCCATGTGACTGCCAATTTCCGGCCCAGAAATCTGGCAAGCTCGCCCTGATGATAAAGGGTCTGACCGTGGCATCCGATGAGTTCTGCTTTCAAGTGGAAGCGGCGTTGGGTGGCCAGGACGGCTTCGGCGTAGAGTTCGGCGAGCAGGAAATTCAGGCGGGCCAGATTGGCTACGCTGGCGTGCCGGGCGTTCATGGCTTCCAATACGGCTTGGCGGACGTTTTTCGGGTAGGGGTATTCGGCGTGGGCGAGGAACTTGAATGACAGCTTCGAGGATTCGGACGAACGCGGGCGGGGGCGCCCGCGCCCCACCAGCCGAAGCAGGGCCACGTTGATGCCATCCGCGGACGTGCCGCTCATGATGCCTGCGACAATCATGGGCCTGCCGTACCCAGCTTGGCTAAGCCTACCTGCTCGCTGAGTTCCCACACCTGGCGCGCGAGCCGTTCCAGGTTAGCGAGCGTAGGGGCCGGCGGCCTGCGCTTCAGCGCGGGTGATTTTTTCTTGAAGGTCAGTACCCGGGCGGCCGACTCGGTTACCCGTTGGGCGAACCTGCGGTTGCTCTCCGCTTCTTTGATGAGGGCTTCGTAGGAACGCGTGACGTACTCCTCGATATGGCAGATCAGGCAGAGATCGCCTCCGGCGCGGATGTGCCCGATGGCCGCCTGTTCGATGGGCGCAGCTTGTAACACTCCTCCCATTTCCAGATCATCGGAGACAACCAGCCCGCGGTAGCCGATCTTCTTTAGGAGCACGGCGGTGATCCATTTCCTGGAAAGTGACGCTGGGCTCTTGTCATGTGTGATTGCAGGATAGTTCGCGTGTCCGATCAGGACCATGGGCAGCTCACGGCGCAGGGCCCGGTAGGGATACAGGTCTTCTGCCCAGATCTTTTTCCACGACTTGTTGATCGATGGGAGTTCCTGATGGGTATCGAGATTGGCTTCGCCGAGCCCGGGAAAGTGTTTGGCTGAACCCACAACGTTGGCGGCGCGCAATCCCTTGAGAAATTCCCGGGCATAGAGGACCGCCTGTTTGGGCTCCGCCGACACAGCACGGGAGCTCATCACTGTTTTTGACGCTTCGAATGCGAGGTCTACCACCGGTGCGAAGTCGGTATTGAACCCCAGGGTGCGGCAGGATTCGCCGATCAATTTGCCGTGCTTGCGGAAAAGCATGCGGTCGCCGGTGGCGAAGACATCGGCGGCGGAAGGGGTGCGGCCAATGACGTTGCGGAAGCGGTCGACGCGGCCTCCTTCCATGTCGACAGAAGTGAAGAGTGGTGTGGACACGCAGGCCTGGCAGTCTTTGAGCAGCTTGTAGGTTTGCTCTCCGCCGGTAATATTGCGGGCGAAAAGGATGACGCCGGCGGGTTGCAGGCGAGTGAGTAGGGAAGCCAAGCCCGGTGACATTTCAGTGCCGTCGAAGCCGATGATGAGGAGTTGGCCGATGCGGCGGAGTAGGTCGGAGGAGCTGTTATGCCTGGACATCATGAATAATTATTCAAGCAATGGTTTATGTATCTGTGACCGGCAACGGAAAGGTTTCCCGGAACTTTCACTCTACCTGCTTTTTCAGCTGGGCCAACAGATTCAGCGCCTCCAGGGGAGTTAACGAGTTCAAATCGACTTCCCGGAGCTGGTCAAGCACGGGTTGAGATAGCGGGGTGAAGATTGTCAGTTGCGCGGTTGGAGGAGTTGAGCCCGGCGACAGATGTCCCATCAACTGACGCTCTGCATTTTCGTGTTCGGCCAGGACTTCGCGCGCACGCACGATCACCTCGTGGGGAAGTCCTGCCAGCTTGGCCACTTCGATGCCATAGCTGCGGTCGGCGGCGCCGGGAGCGACTTTCCGCAGAAACGCGATTCCTCCGCCGGTTTCTTTTACGGTCACGTGATAATTCTTCACACCGGAGAGTTGCTCAGCCAGTTCGGTCAATTCGAAGTAGTGTGTGGCGAAGAGGGTCTTGGCCCGGGTGCGCGCATGAATGTACTCGACGGCTGCCCAGGCGATCGCCAGGCCATCGTAGGTGGCGGTGCCGCGGCCCACTTCGTCGAGCAGGATTAACGAACGCGGGGTTGCAGTGTGCAGGATGGCGGCGGTTTCCGTCATCTCGATCATGAAGGTGGAGCGGCCGCGGGCCAGGTTGTCGCTGGCGCCGATGCGGGTGAATACCCGATCCACCAGACCCAGCCGAGCCGATCGCGCCGGCACGAACGATCCGGCCTGAGCCATGATTACGGTGAGCGCAGCTTGCCTGAGATAGGTGGACTTGCCGCCCATGTTCGGGCCGGTCAGCACCATGATGGCGTTGGTGGTTGAATTCAGAAAGAGATCGTTGGGGACGAAACGGTCTCCGCTGCCCAGTTCCAGTTGTTCGATCACCGGGTGACGGCCGGCGACGATCTCAAGGTCGGCGGAGCCGTCAAATCCGGGGCGACAGTAGTTTCGCAGGGCGGCGATCTGGGCCAGGGCGGCCAGGACATCGATTTCAGCCAGTGCCAGCGCGGTCTGACGGATGCGGCGGGCTTCTCCTGCAATGGCCGAGCGCAACTCGGCAAACAAGCGGCGTTCGATATCTACGATCTTTTCCTGGGCGTCGAGGATCCTTGATTCGTATTCCTTCAACTCCGGGGTGGTGAAGCGCTCGGCGTTGACTAGAGTCTGCTTGCGTTCGTAGTCCGGCGGGGCCAGGTGGGAATTCGCTTTCGAGATTTCGAGATAGTAACCAAAGATCGAGTTGAACTTTACCTTCAGGGACGCGATGCCGGTGCGCTGGCGTTCACGCTGCTCGATTTGTGCCAGGAATTGCTTGCTGTTGAGGCTCAGGTCGCGGAGCTGATCGAGTTCTTTATCGACATTGGCCTGAATCACGCCGCCGTCGCTGAGGGAAATTGGGGGCTCCGGGATGATCGTGTTTTCGATGTACTGGCGAAGATCAGCTAGTTCGTCGACGGAGGAGTGCAGTGTGGTCAGGCGGTTCGTGGTCGTGGCCGGAACTGGGTGCGCGGCCGAGTCGGCCGTGGCCACACGTTCCAGGGCATTGCGGACTGCTGGTAGCTTGGCCAGCGAAGCGGCCAGAGCCAGGACGTCGCGCGGATTGGCGGTTTCCAGGGTGACCCGGCTGAGCAGGCGCTCGAGGTCAAGGATGCCATCCAGCGCCCGGCGAAGTTCTTCGCGGGCGATGGTTTCTTTGACCTGAACCTCGACTGCGTCCAGACGGGGGTTGATCTCGGCGATGTCGATCGACGGACGCAGCAGCCAGGAGCGCAGCAGCCGCTTGCCCATGGGCGTGACCGTGGCGTCGATCGAGCGGAACAGAGTGACGCCGGCATCGGCGCCCGCGAAGAGCGGTTCGATCAGCTCCAGGTTGCGCACGGTGACCGCATCGAGCACTAGGCAGGTTTGACGCTCGTAGAATCCGATGCGATCGACGTGACTTAAAGTTCCGCGCTGCGTGGAGCGGACGTAATAGAGGATCGCGCCGGCGGCGGCAGCGGCTGCCGGTTTGCCGGACAGGCCGAAGCCTTCGAGCGACAGCACTCCGAAATGATTTTCCAGCAGCGGGATTGAGTGCTCGGGGGCGAAGATCCAATCGTCGAGCGGGGTTTCGGCGTAACCAGAGGTCATTGAGACGTTCGCGGGCGCGGGCGAACGCGCCACACTAGACGCCTCGAACAGGGGGGCTGATGACGCGTACAAGATTTCTTTGGGACGCAGTTGCTGGATTTCTTCCTGAATCCTTTTGGCGGCGTCTTCTCCCTGGAACTCGGTGGCGCGGAATTCGCCGGTGGAGAGGTCGAGAGCGGCGAAGCCGGCGCGCTCGCCGGTCTGTGCGATGGCGGCGAGAAAATTATTTTCTTCGGAACTTAAAGAAGAATCTGTCGCGGTGCCGGGTGTGACAACTCTCGTGACTTCGCGCCGTACCAGCTTCTTTGCCAGGCGGGGATCCTCTACCTGCTCGCAGATCGCGACTTTGAATCCTTTGCGGATCAGCTTCGAAATATAGCCTTCAGCCGCATGATGAGGTACGCCGCACATAGGGATGGCGATGCCCTTCTCCTTGTTGCGCGAGGTGAGAGTGATCTGAAGTTCTTTCGCGGCCAGGACGGCGTCGTCGAAGAAAAGCTCGTAAAAGTCTCCCAGCCGGAAGAACAGCAGGGCGCTGGGATGGTCCTTCTTGATGGCGGCATACTGCCGCATCAACGGGGTGGACGGCTCGGTCATTTCAATGGGCTTCGTGCGCGGATTATAACAAACGTAGTGTTGCTCTCCGGGTAAGGGAAATCACAATGAGTACGTTTCTTTTGCTCCTTCGGAGCTTGGCGATCTAGCGCGGCCGAACCCGTCGTTGCGCCGCTCCGCGGCTCGCTTCAGAAGCGACGGCGGGCGTCCGCGCTCGCCTATAGCGGCGTGGCGCCAGATCACAGTTGACGTGGCCTCTGCGGCGATGGTTTCCTTACACGCATGGAATTGCGTAAGGATCCCATTACCCGCTCGTGGGTGATTACGGGCGACGATGTGCCCGACCACGCTCCCCGTGCGGAGGGTTTGTGCCGGTTTTGTGCGGGTTCGCCGGTCGCAGCGCAAGTGGTTTCAAACATGCCCGGCGTGGGGGGCGGCCCCTGGTCGGCGCGAGCGGTGGTGCATCCCGCGCCGCTCTATCGGATTGAAGGCGAGCCGACCCGACGTGGCGACGGCATTTACGATCGCATGTCCTCGGTGGGCGCGCACGAAGTGCTGGTGGAGAATCTACGGCACGACTGGCCGTTGTGGAACGCGAGCGATGTGGAGATTGAGCAGTTCCTGCTGCTGGCGGCGCACCGCATTCAGGACCTGAAACGAGATGCGCGCTTTAAGTACGTCAGCATCTTCAAGAATCACGGAGTCAATGCCGGCCAGGAATTCGAACATCCCACGTCACAGCTTACCGCGACCACTTTTGTTCCGCGCCGGGTGCTTTATGAGCTGCGGGCTGGCAGGGACTACTTCAAGGCCAAGGAACGCTGTGTCTTCTGCGACATTATTTCCCAAGAACTGCAGCAGAACCAGCGGGTGATCGAAGTGCGCGGCGATTTTATCGCGCTTTGTCCGTATGCGCCCCGCGTGCCCTATGAGACCTGGATCATTCCTCGGATCCACGAAGCGGCCTTCGAGCGCTTTGGCCTCGCCCGGCCAGCGAGTATGCTCGATCTTGCCGGACTGCTGCGGCGCACGCTGCAAAGGATTCGGACCGTTACCGGCGAATTTCATCTTGTGCTTCACACTTCTCCCAATACGTTGTTTCGATCGCAGAGTCTGGATTATTGGAAGACCATCGATGACGATTACCACTGGCACGTCGAAATCCTGCCGGTGATTGGCGGGAAGGCGAAGTCGTATACGTTCAAGGAAGTGTATTACTCGCCGGTGACCTCGGAGAGTGCGGTCAAACTGTTGCGGGAAGCGAGGATCGAAGGGTAGAAGCGGACCTAGACGTCGGATCCAAGACATCGGCGCTGTTGGCCCGCCTCTCCTGACGCGGCCAAGGACTTAACGACCGAAGACTTTTCATGACTCTGCGTCGCATGAAGGCGTACACCGGTGGCCAGGGATACGTCTATCAATACTATTTTGTGGGCAAGCGGACCGCGTTGGCCGACGCTCCCGAGGCTCCGGCCAGCGAATATATTTTCGACGTCACTTGGGATCGCAAGACCACCTTTGCCGTCAGCGTGTTCCTGCCGGAGGAATCTCTTCGTGCTTGGGCGACCCGGCATGGACGTAAGCTGAATGAGGCTGAGCAGTACGGTGCGGTCAAAATGAGATTGTTTCAGGCTTTTGACGAAATCGAGGACATGATGGCGAAGGGACGCCGGTTGGTGGTGAGTGAGGAGAGTCTGGAAGCGGCGCTGGGTACTCTGGGAGTGCAATAGATTTTGCGCGGGGACGGGCGCGAGTGCGGGTTGGAAGCGGCCTGCGTTTCTCGAAGGGCAGGCTGCCCTCCGGATAGCCGGCAGGATGCCGGCGCTACATTGCACGTTACTCGGTGACCTTCTGATTTTTCTGCCCTACGAGCGGTGCAGACTATAATCGTGGTGGCGGGCTGGGCCGGTGGTCCGATCCGTATTTTAGATCTATGCCAATACTGTGGCTCCGAGTGGCGCTTTGCTGCTACGCCGTGGGACTGCTCTATGCGCTGCTGGCTTTGACTCGCACCAGTTCGCTGTTGAACCGAGTGGCGCTGCCGGCCATGAGCCTGGGCATGGTGTTTCAATTTGTATCTTTGACCGAGGCCGTCCTGCTATCGGGACAGCTTACCCTTACCTCGGTGCACAACTCAGAGTCGCTGCTGTCGCTGATGGTGATGGCGGCGTTCATGATTGTGTATCTTGTATACCGCACCACGTCGCCCGGTATCGTTGTTTTTCCTCTGGTGTTCGTTCTAACGTTCGTTGCGGCTACCACCCAGCAGCCCTTTCTCATGGCATCGCCGGGCTTGCGCCGGGGATGGCTTTTCGCCCATATCGCCATGATCTTTGTCGGTTACGCGGCGCTGTTCTTGAGCTTCGCCGCCAGTCTGCTGTATCTGTTGCAGGAACGGAGTCTAAAGTCGAAAAGGCCGTCCGCGATTCTGTTGCGCCTGCCGGCTCTCGAAGTGATTGATCAGATCGGCTATCGCTCGTTGCTGCTCGGCTTTCCTTTTATGACGCTGGGGCTGGTGGCGGGAAGCATCGTGGCCCAGGCCACGTACGGACGACTGGATTTGCTCGATCCCAAGATTTTTCTTTCGCTCCTGATGTGGGCGGTGTACATGGTGATGGTATTTACCCGCTGGAATGCGGGATGGCGAGGGCGCCGGGCCGCCTATCTCGCCACCGGCGCCGTGGTCGCCGCGGTGATCGCCTGGTCGGCGAACTACTACAGCACGATTCATGGGTTCGTCCAATCATGAATTTTCAGCTCATTGGGGTGAATCACAAGACCGCGCCGGTGGAGGTGCGGGAGCGCCTGGCTATCCCCGAGTCGCGACTGCCCGAAGCGTTGAGGCGTTTGGCCGGGCATCCGGGAGTGGAAGAAGGGATCATCCTCTCAACCTGCAACCGGGTGGAGGTGTTGACCCAGACGAAAAACGGCGCGGTGGATCTGCGCGGCTTTCTGCGTGATTACTTTCAGGTGAATCCTTCTGACTATGAAGCCCACCTGTATGAATACCGCGAGAGCGACGCGGTCCGTCACCTGTTTCGCGTGACCTCCAGCCTGGACTCGATGGTGGTGGGGGAGCCGCAAATTCTCGGACAGGTGAAAGAGGCTTATGCCACGGCGCGGGCAGTCGGTGCAGTGCACTCGCAGCTCGATCTGCTTCTGACCCGGGCCTTCGCAGTGGCCAAACGGATACGGACGGAAACGGCGGTGGGCTCGTCTGCGGTGTCGGTGGCTTCGGTTGCAGTGGAACTAGCCAAAAAGATTTTCGGATCATTGCAGGGCAAGCACGTTTACCTGGTGGGCGCGGGCAAGATGAGCGAACTGGCGGCGCGCCATCTGCTGGCTCACGGTGCGGAATCTATCTTTGTGGCCAACCGCACTTACGATCGGGCCCAGCAACTGGCCGCCAGGTTCGATGGGCAGGCCATTCTGTTTGAACAACTCTACGAGACCTGCGACCGTGCGGACATCGTCATTACTTCGACGGGGGCGCCCCATGCCATCTTCCGGCGGGAACATGGCGAGCTGTTTCTGGCGCGGCGGAAGAACCGGCCCATGTTCTTTATTGACATCGCCGTGCCGCGGGATGTCGATCCGGAGATGAACCGGCTGGACGGCATCTTCGTTTACGACATTGACGATTTGCAGCAGGCCGTGACCTCGCACGTCGCTGACCGAAGGAAGGAAGCCGAGCGCGCCGAAGCTATCATCACGGGCGAAGTGGAGCGCTTTCAGCTGCGGCTGCAAACCCTGGACGTGGTTCCTACTATCGTCTCGTTACAGGACCACCTGGAAACCATTCGCCAGGCCGAGATCGACCGGGTGCGCGGCCGCCTGGGGCCGCTCTCGCCAGAACAGGAGCTGGCGGTAGAAGCCCTGACGCGCGGGATCATCAGCAAGATCATGCATACCCCGATCAGCACCCTGAAGACCGCAGTGAGCCAGCCGGAAGCCACGACCGTGGTCGACATTGTGCGGCGGCTGTTCGATTTGCACGACAAGAAAAAGGAGGATGACAAGAAAATGGCGAAGTCCTCGGGTGGAGACTCCGGAGCGAAAACCTAGTGGCTCTGCTACGCATCGGTTCCCGCGGATCGCAGCTCGCGCTCTGGCAAGCCAGTCACATCAAGGCGCTACTCGAACAGCGCGGACACCAAGTCGAAATCGAAATCATCAAAACCACCGGTGACCGGATCACCGATGTCGCTCTCGCCCAGGTCGGCACCAAGGGCATGTTCACCAAGGAAATTGAGGAAGCACTGTCCGAGAAGAGAGTGGATCTCGCAGTCCACAGTTTGAAAGATCTGCCCACGGAAATTCCCGCAGACTTCGAGATCGCAGCGATCACGGTGCGGGAGGATGCGCGAGATGTTTTCTGCTCGCACAAATACAACAGTATCAAAGAACTGCCGAACCGGGCGCGGGTGGGGACCAGCAGTCTGCGGCGGCAGGCGCAGCTGAAAGCGCTGCGCCCCGATCTCGATATACATCCGTTGCGCGGAAATGTGGACACCCGACTGCGCAAGTTGGAGGCCGGCGACTACGATGCTGTGATCCTGGCAGCGGCCGGGCTGAATCGCCTGGGCAAACGGGAGTGCATACGGCAGGTGCTGCCGGCGAAGGTGATGTGTCCGGCGGCGGGGCAAGGAGCGCTGGCGATTGAGATTCGCAAAGACGATTTGGGCGTGCGCCGGCACGTCGTTTTCCTGGATGACAGCGCGGCGCGCAGTACGACTACATGCGAGCGTGCGCTGCTGAACCAGATGGGCGGGGGCTGCCAGGTGCCGATCGGTGCGCTGGCGGAGGTGGTCAACGGCCGTCTGTATCTTGAAAGCGTGGTGGCGCGCCCAGATGGAACAAAAGTGCTGCGGGAATCGGGCGAAGGCGATGATCCGGAGCGGGTGGGTGAGGCCGTAGGTGAGGCCTTGCTGTGCCGCGGCGGAGATCAGATCTTGCGCGAAGTGTACGGCAAAGCGGCGGTGGCTCCCCAGCAGCCGTGAATAGCGTGTGTGGGCGCGGGCGACTCGCCCGCGCTGATGAGGCCGGTGTTCCCAGGGCATGCGATCGAGCTCAAAATCAGGGGTGGCGGGGCCGCTGTCAGGGGTGCGAGTGCTAGTCGGCCGGGCGCGCCATCAGGCCAGTGCGCTCTCTTCTGGCCTGCGCGAGCTGGGCGCGGAGGTTCTGGAGATTCCCTTCATTGAAATCCGAAAGCCCCGGTCTTACAAGGCACTGGACGCGGCGTTAAAGAATCTCCCCGAGTATGACTGGCTTATCCTGACCAGCGTAAACGGAGTTGACGCGCTGTGGCAGAGGCTGCGAAAACTCCGGATGGACGGGAAGGCGATGCGTCATTTGAATATCGCTGCGATTGGGCCGGCTACCCGGAAGGCCATCGAGCAGCACGGAGTAAAGGTCAACGTTGTGCCCAGGGAGTATGTGGCGGAATCGGTGGTGGCCAGCCTGCGGCGGAAGGTAAAAAGGAAGCGGGTGTTGCTGGCGCGAGCGAGAGTCGCTCGGGATGTGATTCCGCGGGAGCTGCGCATGCTGAGCGCGCGTGTGGACGTGGTCGAAGCTTATGAGACCGTGATTCCGCAGTCTTCAAGACGGCGGTTGCGGGCGGCGCTGCAGTCGCCAAAGCGTCCGGATGTAATCACGTTTACCAGTTCCTCCACAGTGAGGAATTTTGTGGCGCTGCTGGATGAAAGCCGCGGCCGAATCAGCCGCGTCCACACAGGCACTGGCCCGACGCGAGACCTTAAAGGGATACATCTTGCTTCCATTGGGCCTGTGACTTCGTCTGCTCTTCGGGAACTTGGTTTGACGGTGGACATCGAGGCCGCGGAATATACGATTCCCGGGCTTATCACGGCCATCTCGAGGCGCGGACTGCAGAGACCTGGGTGACTCCGTCTGGTCTAGGACATTTTTATGGGAGGCAGCGTTTGCCAATAAAACGTTTTCTTTTGCCGCTCGGTCTGATTCTCACGGTTTCCTTTGGGTTTGGACAAACCAGTTTTTCCCATTTCCCTCCGGAGGAGCTTTTGCAGCGCATTTCAGCCGAGGGGCTGCGGGCGCAGATGGCCTTTCTGGCGGATGATCTGCTGGAGGGACGCGGCACCGGAACTCGCGGCTATCAGCTGGCAGCCAATTACGTCCGGGCGCAATTTGAGGAAATGGGATTGAAGCCAGCGGGCGTGAACGGGTCATATTTCCAAAACGTGCGTTTCCGTAAGATTGAATTGTTGCAGGACAAGAGCTCGCTCACGTTGAAACATAACGGCTCGACTCGAATCCTGACCATTTTCAAGGATTACGTGATGGGAGGTGACCCAGTTTCGGCCGATACCACGGCCGAGGGCCAGGTTGTATTCGTTGGCTTCGGTGTAAGTGCGCCGGAATTTGATTACGACGATTACGCGGGAATCGATGTCCGGGGCAAGATTGTCGCCGCCTTGTACGGCGCTCCACCCAGATTGCCCTCCGCTCCCGGCGCGCATTTTTCTTCCAGTGAACAAAAATTGCGCACGGCAGCGGAGCACGGCGCCATTGGATTCATCTCCATCTGGGCGGGCAAAACCGAACAGCGTACACCGTTTTCAGAATACGTTCGTTTCTCCCGGGGACCGGCGCTGCGCTGGCTGGATGAAAAAGGTGTACCCAATGACGTCCAGCCGAAGATTCGAGGTTCCGCAAGGATAAGTTCCAGCACGGCCGCAATTATGTTCGAAGGCGCACGAAAATCCTGGAAAGACGCGCTGCAGGCTGCAGAGAACAGCCAACCCCAGGCCTTGGAGCTGAAGACCAGCGTGTCTATGCACAGGGTCAGCCGCTACTCGGAAGTGGAGAGTCCGAACGTCGCCGCAATTCTGCCGGGCTCCGATCCCCAGCTTAGACCTGAATATGTGGTCTTCACCGCCCATCTGGACCATTTGGGCATCGGAGATCCAGTGAAGGGTGACAGCATTTACAACGGGGCAGCTGACAACGCGTCGGGTACGGCGGCACTGCTGGAAATGGCGCGCGCTTTCTCCGAACTTCATCCGGCGCCGCGGCGCTCTCTTCTTTTTCTTGCGGTAACCGGGGAAGAGGAGGGCTTGCTGGGTTCCGATTATTACGCGCACAACCCCACGGTACCGATCACACAGATCGTGGCCAACATCAACATGGACGAAGTTTCCTTCCTGTACGACTTCCAGGACATTGTGCCGCTGGGGGGCGAGCACTCCAGCCTGGGGGCGGTCGCGGACGATGTGGCCCGGCATATGGGTCTCACGGTGAGCCCCGATCCTTTGCCGGAGGAGGTCTACTTCATTCGCAGCGACCAGTATTCCTTCATCCGGCGGGGCGTTCCGGCTTTGTACATCGAAGAAGGCCTTCAAAGCGTCGATCCGCAGCTTGACACTAAGAAAATGCAGTTCGACTGGGAAACCCAGCGGTACCACCTCCCGAGTGATGATATGAATCAGCCGTTTGACTTCAACGCCACAGTGAAGTGCACCCGCGTAGATTTAGCCGTGGGTTATGAGATCGCGCAGCAGACGGAGCGTCCGCACTGGAACGCGGGAGACTTCTTCGGAAAGTTCACTAAGAATTGATGTAGGCGCGAGCATCCTCGCTCGTGCGGCTTCATCTCAGACCCAGCACGAGGGGGCGCTCGCGCCTACATTGGGTCACTGGCTGAGGGAACAACCGCAGTCGGCAGGTGGGACGCGTGCCTTGAGGAACTGCGAGACGCGTTGGTAGGCGTCAATCTGGTTCTCGACCCGGGCGAAGCCGTGGCCTTCGTTTTCGTACACTTTGTACTCGGCCACCCCACCACGCTTCTTGACCGCATCCACCACCTGCTGGGCTTCTTCCTTGGGGCATCGCGGATCATTGCCGCCGGCCAGTAACAGCAGCGGGGCCTTGATCTGGTCGACGAAGAAAATCGGAGAGCGGTCGTGGAAGAGGTCTTTGTTCTTCTCCAGATCGCCCATGGTGGCAAGATCGGATTGCTGCAGCACCGGATCTTCGTTGGCAATTTCGGTGAACCAGTTGACGAAGGGGACGATGGGAACGCCCGCCGACCATACGTCCGGCGCCTTGGTTACGCCCATCATGGTCATGTAGCCGCCGTAGCTGCCGCCCATCAGGACCAGTTTCTTGGGGTCGAGGTAGCCGGTCTGCTTGATCCAGTCAGCGGCAGCGAGAACGTCCTGCAGATCGCCTCCCCCCCTGTCGAACAGATTGGCATGTTGAAATTCTTTACCGTAACCGGTCGACCCGCGATAATTGGGCGCGATCACCATGTAGCCCTGGTTGACCATGTGCTGGATGATGCGGCTAAAGGAATTCACAGTCTGGGACGTAGGCCCGCCGTGAACATAGACAACCGCCGCGTTTTGCCCGCTGCGCGCCATGTTGTAGGGCACGTAAACGAACGCGGAGATGGTCCACTTGCCATCGCGGCTGGGATAGTGCACCCGAAAGGGTTCGACCATGTCTTCCGGTTGCACGCCCGCGACCAGCGAATTCGTGATCTGTCGCGACTTGCCATCGGCTATGGAATAGACCCAGACATCGTTGGGCGAGGTTGGTCCATTGTGGTCGTAGAGAAGGCGTGAGCCGTCGGAGGTGAAAGCAGAGTTCGCGCCGCCCAGCCGGTTAACGCCCCTGGGCAGCGGAAGGGAAGTTGTCTTACCCGAACCGAGATCCTGAACGTAGATATCGGTATTGCCATCCACATTGGCGGTCCAGGTAACGGACTTGCCGTCGGGGGAAAAGTTGCCGCCATTGATTTCCCATTTGTCCTGGGTGAGCCAATCGATTTTTTTCGCGTTGATGTCGAGAAGACCGACGTTGTCGTAGCCGTTGCCCGCGTTCGAGGTGAGGAGCAGATGCTTGCCATCGGGGGAAAATTCGTGGGCGGTGTAGACCGCTTCGCCCGGGTGCGGAGTCAGCAGGGTGCTCTTGCCGGTTCCAACTTCGGCGATGAAGATATTGGAATCCGTGCCCTTGGCCTGTTGTTGGGTGTAGGCGATCCGTTTGCTATCGGCGGACCAGATGGGGTTGACGTTCATTTTGTCTTTGGACGTCCCCGTGGTCAGGTGTTTGGTGTCGCGCATCAGCGTGTCGAAGATGTCAATTTCGAACACCGACGACGACCTGGGCTTCACCGTGTAGGCGAGATAACGGCTATCCGGCGACCATGCGGGGCTTTCTTCTGAGATCTCGCGCGTGTTGGTGATATTCACCACCTGGCCAGTCTTAGGGGACACGAAGAAAATGTCCCATTGCTCGTCGCCATCATAATCGGAGATGTAGGCGATCCATTTGCCATCTGGGGACCAGGTGGGTGAGGTCTGGCGTTGATCGCTGACCGTGAGCTCGGTGGGCCATCCACCTGCGGCGGACACCAGCCAAATATTATTGCGGCCGCTGATGTTCGAGACGAAAGCGATGGTCTGGCCCTCGGGCGACCAGGTGGTGGCTCCAACCGAACGCGTCATATAAAGCCTTTCGATGGAAAGGCTCTGCTGGTTTTGTTCTACTTGCGCATTAGGCTTACTGGCGATCTGCTTGGGATCGGTGATCGCCTGGGGCGCGGGCAAGTTCTGAGGCAGGGTGAGAGTGCTCATAGAAATGACCATGACAAACAGAATGAGAGTGCGCATGTGGGTGTGAACGATAGGAAAAGTGTAGCAGAGGTTTTTGTCTTCCTCAGCGTGGCTCAGGATGACTTTACTTTGCGTTCTTGTGGATCTCGACTGTGCTCCAAGTTTTGTCGGCGGCGTGGCAGATGTTTTCGAGCGGGCAATATGCGCATCTGGGGCGGCGGGCGATGCACAGTCTGCGGCCGTGCCAGATGATCTGGTGGGAGAAAAGCGTCCACTTTTCCCGTGCGATGATTGGCATGAGGTCTTGTTCGATTTTCTTTGGGTCATCGTTGCATGTAAGTTCGAGGCGGCGGCTGACACGGTGGACGTGCGTGTCCACGACTACGCCTTCGTTTTGCTTAAACCATGTGCCTAGAACTACGTTGGCCGTTTTGCGCGCAACTCCGGGCAGCGTGAGGAGTGGGTCCATCTGACCGGGGACCTCACCGCCGAAATCACTCATGATCTTTCTTGCCGCTCCGACCACGGACTTCGATTTGTTCCGGAAGAAGCCGGTGGAGCGGACATCCGGTTGGAGTTGCTCGGGCGTGAGCGCGGCAAAATCCTGCACTGTGGGATATTTTCTGAACAGCTCGGGCGTAACCATGTTTACCCGAACGTCGGTCGATTGGGCGGAAAGGATGGTCGCGACCAGCAGCTCCCATGCGCTCTTGTGATGCAGGGCGCAGGTGACGTCAGGATAGAGGGTGTCGAGCCGCTTGAGGATTTCCTCGACGCGGTCGGGGGCCTTGGGGTTGTAGGCCTTGCCTCGCTTGTCGGCTGAGGCACGAACTGGTGTAGCCGCAGACACTGTGTGGGGACGGGCACTTTTGCCCGTCCGAGGCGTCCGAAGGGCGCCGGGTTTTGCGCTGGGAAAGGCCTTGCGTTTGCCTTCGTGGCGGCCTGTTTTGGCGGGTTGGCGCGGGGTGATGCCGCGGGGCATGGGAGCTCCTCAAAATCGAGGGTCAATCTTAGCAAATTGTTTGAACTGGATTGTTTGAACCGCGCAGAGCGGCGGTTTGAGTGTGACATTCCACCACGGCGTGGCGGCTCAAACCCAGCCGCCCTTCGAACGGCCTGGACGGGTCGAAGACCCGTCCCCAGGCATTCTGTGGTTCTCCCAACGGCCTTTCGTAATGCTGCGAACCACGGGCCTAATTGACGCACTGCGTCTGTCCCGGTAGTCTGAAAGGGATTTCCAGCGAATGAAGGGGTTGACGTGGCGGTGAAGTCCATCCAACTCGGGCAGGTCTGGCGGAACGATAGTGATGGCCAGGACTACCTTGTCACGAAGATGTACAACGAAGTTTTCACCCAATTTGCGGTGCTGCGGCCGGCGGGGTTGTCAGCGCCCGATGTGCCCACCGTAAAGGTGAAAGTGAGCAAGAACGCCGGCGGCGCCTCGCTGCCCGGATACACGTTTACCCAGGAAGGCGCATTCTGAGCCTTGCCGGCTGGACGGGTCAAGAGCCCTCGCACAACTTTCCCTGTTTAGAATGTTTCCCGGATGACTGAAAAAATTCTTGCCATTCTGTTTGTGTTCATCAAGTCCGTGGTGGCCGCCACGGGCTATGGCGGGATTACCCTGCTGATGGCGATCGAATCGGCGTGTATTCCTCTGCCTTCCGAGTTGATCATGCCGTTTGCGGGGTACCTGGTGTACGAGGGTTCGATGAAACTGTTGTGGGTGGCGACGGCGGGGGCCCTCGGCTGCAATCTGGGATCGCTTGTGGCCTATGAGATTGGCTGCTACGGTGGACGGCCGCTGGTCGAGAAATACGGCCGCTGGATTCTGATGGGCAAGCGCGAACTGGACTGGGCCGACCGCTTCTTCTTACGCTGGGGATACCTGGCGGTGCTGCTCGCACGGTTGCTGCCGGTAGTCCGAACATTCATTGCCCTGCCGGCGGGAATTGCCCGCATGCCGCGCGGGCGCTTCCACATCTATACTTTCCTGGGATCCTGGCCGTGGTGTTTGGGGCTGGCCTGGCTGGGCATGAAGCTGGGTGAGAACTGGCGCGGGCTGGGCAAGTACTTCCATCAGTTTGATCTGGTCATCGGAATCGTTCTGGCGGGCGGCATCATCTGGTTTGTCTGGTCCCACTGGCAGAACCGGTTGCGGACCGAGTAAACCAAAAAACATTTCAGATTTTTGATTTCGGATGGCAGATGTTCCCGCTGCCTCCATACTGAAAATCTACAATCTAAGATCTGCCATCTAAAATTCTCGTGCGAGGAGATCCATGGTGAAACGTCTCATGCTTTTGCTCGTTGTTTTCATGATGGGCGTAACTGCTGGCCGGGCGCAGAGCCCTACCGCCGCGCCGGGTCAGCCCTTTGTGGTCGAGTATTACTACAAAACCAAGTGGGGACATGCGGACGAGTTCCTGCGGTTGTTCAAGAAGAACCACTATCCCCTCCTCAAAAAAGAAGTCGAGATGGGACGCATGGTCAAAATCTGGATGGACCAGTCGCGCTATCACACCACCGAAGACGGGCGCTGGGATTACCGTGTGACCATTGTGTTCAAGAATTCGACGGTGGCCAACGAGCCGTTTGATGAAGATGCATTGAAGAAGCAGGTGTTTCCCGATCAGGCGGCGTATGAGCGCGAGGAGCAGCGCAGGTTTGAGATTCTGGATGCGCATTGGGATCTGCCCGTAAAGACGTTGGACTTGGAGAAATAGAAGATAACCACGGAGGACACAGGGAAGTAATTTATTTGAAACCTCTGTGATTCTCTGCGTCCTCCGTGGTTAAAGAACTTTGCCTTAACCCGCGATGTTGCCATTCGCGCTGCTTCGGCAGGCGTGCCCTGCTCATGCGGTTGCAAATGCCGACTCAATACGAGAACATAAGAAGTTCGCCTTACATTCCCAACAGATCCTATAAGGAAGCAGCTTAACCATGCCGACGCGGCCGAAGAGCGCAAAAACAAAGACGGAGTCGACGCAGCACAGCGGCTACATCGAGGCGCCCAAGGGCAAACTGGGAATCATGATCCCGGGCATGGGTGCCGTGGCCACGACGTTTGTCGCCGGAGTGGAAGCGGTTCGCAAGGGCATCGCTAAGCCGATCGGGTCGCTGACCCAGATGGGGACGATCCGGCTGGGTAAGCGCACCGACGCGCTGTCTCCCAAAATCAAAGAGTTTGTTCCCCTGGCGTCGCTCAATGACCTGGTCTTTACCGGCTGGGATATTTTCGAGGACAACATGTTCGCGGCAGCGTCGAAGGCTGGGGTGCTGGAGCGTGATCTGCTCGAACAGGTGAAGCCGTTTCTCAGTTCCATCACTCCGCGCAAGGCCGTGTTTGATCACAACTATGTAAAGAAGCTGGATGGTCCGAACGTCAAAAAAGGCAAGAACAAGATGGACCTGGCGGAACAGGTACGGGCCGACATGAGGGAATTCAAGAAGAGTTCTGGCGCGTCCCGGCTCGTCACCATCTGGTGCGGATCGACGGAATCTTTTATTGAATCGACCGCAGCCCACCAGTCGCTGAAGGCGTTCGAGAAGGCACTGACGCAAAATGACGAGATGATCGCGCCTTCGATGATTTACGCCTACGCGTCCCTGATGGAGGGCGTGCCCTTCGCCAACGGCGCCCCCAACCTCACGGTGGACTTGCCAGTGATGCAAGAGCTATCGCGTGAAAACTCGGCGCCGATCTGTGGCAAGGACTACAAGACGGGGCAGACTCTCATCAAGACCATCCTGGCACCCGGATTCAAGGCGCGAATGATCGGGCTGAACGGCTGGTTCTCCACCAACATTTTGGGCAATCGCGACGGGGAAGTGCTAGAGGATCCGGGGTCTTTCAAAACCAAGGAGGAGTCCAAGCTGTCGGTGCTGGAACATATTCTACAGCCTGAGCTTTATCCGGAACTGTATGGCAAGTTCACCCACAAGGTCCGCATCAACTATTACCCACCGCGTGGAGACAACAAAGAAGGCTGGGACAATATCGACATCTTCGGATGGCTGGGCTATCCCATGCAGATCAAGGTTGATTTCCTGTGCCGCGATTCGATCTTGGCTGCACCCATCGTTCTTGACCTGGTGCTATTTCTGGATCTGGCGCAGCGCAGCAAGGAATTGCGCGAAATTGGTATCCAGGAATGGCTGAGCTTTTACTTCAAGTCGCCGATGACGGCGCCCGGACTCTATCCCGAGCATGATCTGTTTATTCAGCTCATGAAGCTGAAGAACACTTTGCGGCACTTGAAAGGCGAAGAGTTGATCACGCACTTGGGATTGGAATATTACTGAGTTCTTCACGAGACATTGGACAATACGGACTAAGGAGATCAGGGAATGGCAATCAAGATCGCGAAGACAGCAGATCGTAAGAAGGAAATGGACACCACCAAGAGCACAGATTGTCCCAAGTGCGGTAAGCCCACACGCATCGTGAAGCGCGTGAAAGATCGCGAGCGCGGTGTTCCGGGAGGGATTTTTATTTCCTGCTCGGCGTGCGAGTTCTACGAGAAGCTCTAACCAGCCAGTCTTAATGCAGCGCTGAAGCGCTGCTCCACTCTAAATCTTAGGCACTGACCGCCAGGTTCATTTGCTCGAGGATAGACCGGGCTTCCACTCCAGGATCAGCGGCCGAGGTGATGGGGCGCCCAACTACGATGTACGTAGCGCCGGCTGCGATTGCTTCGGTGGGCGTCACCACCCGGCTTTGATCGCCGTGATCCCTGCCTGCCGGGCGCACACCGGGAGTGACAATCAAGAAACGATGGCCCAGTTCCGAGCGCAGCTCGGCAGCTTCTCGCGCCGACGCAACTACGCCCTGACAGCCGCTGGTGAGAGCCAGCCCCGCCAGACGCAACACCTGGTCCGCCACGTGACCGCGTATACCGATCTTGTCGAGATCCTGATCGTCCAAGCTAGTCAGCACGGTGACTCCGAGTAGCTTCAAGGCCGGGTTCACGTCGCGGGCGGCTTCAACCGCGGCGAGAATCATCTTCCCGCCACCGGCGGCATGAATCGTGAGCATGCTGACGCCGAGCTCGGCAGCTTCGCGCACCGCAGCAGCGACCGTGGAAGGAATGTCGTGATACTTCAGGTCCAGAAAAACCCGTCGGCCTGAGACCACAAGGTCGCGTACGACCCGAGGTCCCTCGGCGGTGTAAAGCCGCATACCCACCTTGTAGGTCAAGGCGGAGTCACCCACGGCCGCCACAATCTTCTGAGCGGCGGCCGCGGACGAAACATCCAAAGCGACGATCAGATTCTGTCTCGGATCGTACATCCTAAGGAAGTGTAAAGGATTTGGCGCTTGCAGGCTAGTATTGCAGAGCTGCTATCATTTGCGGCTGGGTGGTCTTCGTCCGGTTGTTTACAACATCCAGGCGGACTCGCTGCAAGCCTTTCGACTCGAACTGGAGCACGCGCGCGGTATTGTACGAGAGGTCAATGATGCGTCCCGGAATGATGGGGCCCCGGTCGTTGATACGCACGACTACAGCCCGCCCATTGCGCAGGTTAGTGACCCGCACCCAGCTACCCAGGGGTAGGGTGGGATGCGCGGCAGTCAGATCGTACATATCGTAGGGCTCACCGCTGGCCGTGGCTCGACCTTGAAAGTAGCTTCCGTACCACGACGCCGTCCCAATTTGATACGGCTTTGCCCGCGCTGTCTTGCCCGGCGCGACTGGTGCTCTCTTACCACGGGTATTCACGGACTCCGAGCTGGTTGGTCGCTGAGCCGCCCCTAGGCTGACGACTATTAAAACAGTCGCCAGTATATGAGCTATGTGTCCTCGCATCGTCACCTCACATCTCTAAGTCGTTCCACCCCTACCATCGCCTAAGGATGTGACGAGGCTACCGGGCTGGGAAGCGGCTGTCAACCCGGATTTCCATGTAGCAAGATGCTTATCTAGTAATAGATATCTCACGTAACATACTGTTAATCTTGACTAATACTACCCATACTGCTGTAGTTAATAAGCTTAGATGTTTACATATCAGTAAATACAGTCCGAAGTTTGGTAAATGGAAATTATTACCTTATATTTATTTTCAATGGGTTACGGGCATTACCTCGGATTGCGCCGAGGTAATAGCTAGTCGAATGCAGGCGCGAGCGTCCACGCTGGTGCTGGCCTTGCACGGGCAGGGCCTCTGTTCCGCATCTTAACCGCCAGAACATCCGAATTTGACACCCTGCCACTTTCCGTTACATTGCCTTCATGGCCCAGTCTCCGCCGGTGGTTCTTACCATAGCCGGGTTCGACCCCTCCTCTGGGGCAGGAGTGACGGCGGACGTCAAAACCATTGCCGCCCATGGCTGCTACGGAGTGGGCTGCATCACCGCCTTGACCGTCCAGTCAACGGCAGGGGTGCGGCGGGTGGAAGCGGTCAGTTCAGAACTGGTGGCGGATACGCTCAGAGAACTGGCATCTGACCTGGAAGTCTCGGCGGTGCACGTCGGCATGTTGGGGTCGAGAAACGTGGTTCGGGTGGTGAGCAATTTTCTGGAGAAAGCGGGGCTGCGAAATCTCGTAGTGGATCCGATCATCAAGTCGTCCTCCGGGCACGACCTGGTAGATGCCGGGGGACGGCAACTTCTGATCGAACGGCTGCTGCCGCTGGCCACGGTCATTACCCCCAACGTGGACGAGGCCGCGGCTCTGACCGGACTTGTGGTCACAAACCTCGAACAAATGCGTGCGGCTGCGACCAGGCTTCACGAGATGGGCGCTGCCAGTGTGGTGATCACCGGCGGCCACCTGGATAAGGCAATTGACCTGCTGAGCTTCACCAGCCGGCGGGGAGCGCAGCAGGAGGTTTTCAAATCCGACCGGCTGCGGTCGAAATCTACCCATGGCACCGGTTGCGCATTCTCCACGGCGATGGCCTGCCATTTGGCGCGGGGTCGCGGATTACCTGAGGCCGTGCTGTTGGCCAAGGCGTATGTCGCGGCCGCAATTGCGAACGCGCATCCTGTGGGACGGGGTATCGGGCCGGTGCATCATTTGTATCGCATGCATCAACAGAGGCGGGTTGTGATCAATGATCCCGAGCCTGTGAACTAGATCCAGCAGAGACCAAGTAGGGGCGGGTGTCCTCGGCCGCCCAGCCAGGCAAAGCGCGGCCGGGTCTACGGACACAAATGCGAACCTGGTCGAGCGCGTCCTGGCCTACGGGAATTGTGGTGGTTTCTTAGCGCTTCGGATCAGGCGCCTTTTTGAGCAGGAGGCCGGCGGCGAAGGCTGCGATGGCGCCAAGGATCCACTGCATCCGGTAGAGCTGCACGGCCTGAAAATCGTCGAAGGTTTGAACACTGTAGATCGTGCCTACGGCGATTGCGGCCATGATGAGGCACGCCATTCCGACCAGGAAAGCGACCAGCGAAGGGGTAGAGAGTCCAAGTGTCCGCTGGATGTTGTGGAACTCTAGGAAAAGGGTCCAGTGCGCGGTGGCTGAAGTCCGCGCTTCACGGGAAGCGCCGCAGATGTGGCAGAAGAGCGAGCCAACCATAAACTCGCTGGTGCAGCCGTCACAGACTTCCACCATGCCCGTGCGGGCTGCTTCGGCCGGGACTACGGGGGGCCGCCAGAATTCGTGTTGCGCGTCATGCACCACGTCCGCCATAGAAATCCTCGCCTTCGCACATCGCAAGCCGGTGACCAAAAACCGAAACTCGCTAAGTTATTGAAACACCGCTTCTTTCGCGACTTACCTTCAACACAACAATCTCAAACCGGGCAAGAATTACCGCTCGCACTAGGAAAGATGCGCTCGAATGATCAGGAAAAGATAATTCTGAACGCTGATTATAGGCATAGTTTCCTCGCGCAGATTCCTGCGAGGCCTTAACTTTTGTGGTTCGCGTCGGGCCATGGTGGCCTTCAGGTAAACTAAAGTCCAGCGACCCCACGAGAGAGAATTGCTTTTCCTGCTTCCACGCCGCGTCTTTCTGCTTCTGCTTGGCCTTCTGTTGGCTGCACAAGCGATAGCGGCGCCGCCGGACTCGAATTCTGAGTCGCTAGCCTATCGTCCCCACGATCCGCTGAATCTGTCCGCGTTCAACCACTTCTACAATCTTGACTACGACCGGGCGGTGCAGGAGTTCGAACAGGTCCTCGGACGGCACCCGGACGATCCCTTCGCGGTCAATCATTTGCTGACCGCGACGTTGTTCCGGGAACTCTATCGCATGGGGGTGTTGAACACCGGCGAGTACGCCAACAATACTTTTATTTCCGCGCCTCACCGTCCTGCTGATCCAGAGATCAAGCAGCAGATTAACGACCTGGTGAACCGGGCCCTGCGGTTAGAGGAGAAGCGTCTGGCCGCAAACCCGAATGATGTAGAGGCCCTGTACGCCCGAGGAGTGACCCGGGCCCAGTTCTCCACCTACACGGCGCTGATCGAACGCGCCTGGTTTTCGGCTTTGCGGAATGCGGTGGAGGCACGGCGCGATCATGAACGCGTACTCGAACTTTCTCCATCGACGACTGAGGCCAAGCTGATTGTCGGAACCCACAACTACGTGGTGGGAAGCCTGCCCTGGGGAGTGAAGGCTGCGGCTTCCATTGTTGGTTTGGGAGGAAACAAAGACAAAGGCCTCCAGTACCTGAGAGAGAGCGGCCAGGGGACCGGGGAAACCAGCATCGATGCCCAAATTTTGCTGGCGGTGTTTCTGCGCCGCGAGCACCGATACGATGAAGCTTTGCCGATTGTGCGCGGACTGGTACCACGCTTTCCGCAGGACGTGTTGCTGGCGCTGGAGGAGGGCCATGTGTTGCGGGAGGCCGGCCACAATCAGGAGGCGGAGGCGGTTTACCGAAAGATTTGGCAGGCCGGAAGGGAAGGCCAATATCCCGGACTGCACTATGAAATCGCAGCCCTCAGCCTGGGCGAGTTGCTCCGCAGCCAGAAGGAGTATAGCGGAGCTGCAGCTGCTTACGAACAGGTAGGACAGGCCCCGCAACCTGATCCCGAGGCGTTGCAGAAAGCGAATCTGGGGGCCGGCGAGATGTACGACCTACTGCAGAAGCGTGATCTTGCTTTGGCCAAGTATCAGGCCGTATTGGCAAATGATGCCAGCACTCCGCGAGCTGACACGGCGCGCAAACGGATGAAAGAGGCGTATCGGGAGAACTAGAGGCGGAACATTTCGGCTGCGGGGCCCGTATCTCAAGGTGGGAGCAGATCCATGTATTGCAACTACTGTGGCAAAGTCATTCAGGACGACGCCAGCCACTGCGCATATTGTGGCAAGCGAATCGGAAACATGATTGCGCGCAAGCGCCTGGTTCGACCTCGTGGGGATCGTAAGATTGCGGGAGTTTGTGCCGGGTTCGCCGAATACTTTGATCTGGATGTGACCCTGGTCCGGCTGGTGTGGCTGATTACGGCGGTGATGACGGGGGTGGGACTGCTCTCCTATCCCATCGCCTGGGTGGTGATGCCGGAAGAGCCGTGGAGGATCGAAGTGCCAGCCGGGCATCAGGCGGCAGTCTCATCCTGAGCGCTGCACCTTCTTCGCATGAACGATGAAGGTCCGGAGTCGAAGGATCCCTTGTACGCGACGGACCAAGCTCGCGGCGTTCTGTGGGGGATGCTAGGGGTTCTTCGACTCCACTTTTCCATTCGGAAGCGAATGGAAAAGTTCCGCTCAGGATGAGCGGTGCTGGGCGTTCTCTTAGATTTCGACCTCGCATGATTCATGTCAAGAGTGGCGATGCCGACATTGCATACCAGGTGCTGGGTAGCGGTTCGCCAGTTGTGTTGCTCCATCCTTTTCCAGCCCATCATGAATTCTGGCTGCCTGCGGCCCAGGCCTTGGCCTCTCGTTATCAGCTGATTCTGCCCGACCTGCGTGGACATGGGGAATCGGGCGTGGGCGAAGGCCCGGCTACGATGGAAAAACATGCAACCGATATCGCCAGGATCCTTGAGCACGCGGAGATTGGGCGCGTGCCCCTCGCGGGAGTCTCGATTGGCGGCTATGTGCTGTTTGAGTTCTGGCGGCGATATCGCGGGCGGGTGGCGGCGCTGGTGTTCTGCAATACAAAAGCGCCGGCTGATTCTCCAGAAGCCAGGGCGGGGCGCTTGCAGGCTGCGGCCGACGTGCTGGAACGCGGGACCGAATCCTTCTTCGAAAGCATGGTTCCAAAATTGATGGGCAAGACTACGCGGGAGGGTCGTCCCGACCTGGTGGACGGCGCGTTGCGCATGATGAGAAAAATGGCAGCCGGGAATGTCGCCCAGGTGCAACGCGGCATGGCGGAACGACCGGACTCAACGCCAGACTTGAAGACGATCAATGTGCCGACCTTGCTCATGACCGGGGATGAGGACATCCTCGCCGGCCCTCCGGAAGCGGAGTTGATGCGACGAAATATTAGCGGCAGCGAAGTGAAGGTCATCCGGCATGCCGGCCACTATTCGCCCTGGGAACAGCCGGCCGAAGTGGGCAAGCTGCTGCGCCAGTTCTTCGACATGTAGGGACGTCTGGCGTTTGCTACAATTCTCTCGCCATGCCCTCCAATGCGACGATCAACACTTTGCTGGTTCCCGAAAAGACGGTGGTCAATGCCAAAGGTGACGGCCCCGCACTGAATCTGGGCGAGGCGGCCAGCCGCGTCTTCCTTTTGACCCTGGAGATCACCAACATCATCGAGCAGGAAGCTTTGGACGTGAGCATCTACGGCTCCGCCGACGGGGTGGCGTGGGGGGCGAAACCCCTGACTGCGTTTCCCCAGAAGTTCTACCGCGGCCAGCACCCGTTGCTGCTCGATCTGACTGGGCATGCCGACGCGAAGTTCCTTCGCGCGCACTGGGAGGTCAACCGCTGGGGTCGGGGTACGGAAACTCCGATGTTCGAATTCCATCTCGCCATCCGGGAAGTGCCATCGGATATCCTGAAAGAAGCGACGGCCGAGGCTAAGGCGTTGGCCTGAGAGACTGCAGATTTTCGACTTTAGATTGCAGATTCATATCGAAATACAGCGCTGGAGCGTTTGTCTCGTTACCGTCAAAACTTATCTGCTAGTCCATCGGCGATGAACGTGATCCCGTCCACCGTCATACGTCCAGCCCTAAATGTTGCGGGCTCCCTGCGACTGCCTGGGGACAAGTCAGTTTCGCACCGCTATGCCATGCTGGCCGCTATCGCCGAGGGAGAGACGCGGCTGGAGAACTTCTCTACCGGGGCGGATTGCGCCAGCACGCTGGGCTGCGTAAGAGCTTTGGGTGTCGATGTGGACCGCAGCGAAAACAACGTGTTGATTCACGGCCGCGGTCCGAAATTGCGACCGCCCACATCACCCCTGAACTGTGGCAACTCCGGTTCGACGATGCGGATGTTGAGCGGGATCCTCGCGGGACAAGATTTCAGCAGCGAGCTTACCGGTGATGAATCACTCTCACGGCGTCCCATGGCGCGAGTCATAGCCCCGCTTGAAATGATGGGTGCAACGATCACCGCCCAGAGCGGCGGGCGGCCGCCGTTGCAGCTTACGGGCGGAAAGCTGAAAGCGATCCGCTACCACATGCCGGTACCTAGCGCTCAGGTGAAATCGTGTCTGCTTTTCGCCGGGCTGTTCGCGACGGGAGAGACAGCTGTGGTTGAACCGATACGCACTCGTGATCACAGCGAGCTGGCGCTGCGGGCGTTTGGGGCGGAACTGAACCACGAGGGCAACGAGGTGCGGATTGCAGGGGGACAAAGGTTGCGCGCCATCCAAGCGGTGATTCCGGGCGATATTTCCAGCGCGGCGTTCTTTATGTGCGCCGCTGGACTGTTTCCAGGATCTCAGCTGGCGATCGCGGATTTGCTAATGAATCCCACGCGGGCGCGACTTCTGGATATCCTGATTCTGATGGGAGTGGGAATTTCGGTTACCCAGCTGGAAGAACAGCACGGAGAATTGCGGGGCACAGTGAAAGTGGAAGGGCGCGCGCTGAAAGGGATTACTATTGCCGGCGCCGATTCTGCCGCGCTTATCGACGAAATTCCAGTGTTGGCTGCGATTGCGCCTTACACCGAGGGCGGGATCGAGATTCGCGATGCGCGCGAGCTGCGGGTGAAAGAGTCCGACCGGATTGCGGCCATTGCTGCCAACCTCCGCGTCATGGGAGCGCAGGTGGAAGAACGGGATGATGGCTTGAAGATTGCCGGAGGGCAGAAATTGCGGGGCGGGGAAATTGATTCACTGGGCGATCATCGCATCGCCATGGCGTTCGCGGTGGCCGCGCTGCGGGCGGAAGGGGAGACGCGGATTCGCGGCGCCGACGCGGCGGTTATTTCCTATCCTGGATTTTTCGATGCGCTGGAGACGGTTGTGCAACGCTAATTTAATCGTTCAGCTTGCCTCCGTATCGGATCGTCCCGTTAGTGTCGTTGAGCCGTGCCACGTCTGGGTTGGTGTATACGCGAACCGCTTTCCGCCGAACGCGATCACCCGCGAGTTGCGCCACGCCGTAGGTGCTCTGAAATGTTGCCGCGCCTAACTCGAACGGCCGTGGTGCACGCGACGGCGGTCCGGAGTCGTCCTGCGCCGTTGCGTTAGACGATTCATAAAATGCTGACGTGAACTGAACTCCCGGTTCGTACCACACCGGCCGGTTGAAATGCACGCTGGAACCGGTGGCGCTGACGGTATTGCTGCTCGCACCGACAACGGGTGCCGGAGAGTCCAGGGTCAAAGACGGGGTGATCAGCGCCTCAGGCGGAGCAGAAGGGGTGGCGATGCGCGGAGCGAAGGACTGCGCGTAGTCGCCTGGGGGAGCCCAGGTATCCTGTCCGGAAGCCATTCCACTGCACAAGAGTAATAACCACAAAGCCGAAAGCTGACGCATGGTGTCCTCCTCACAAGCTTTCAGAAACTCAGATTCTGCACTCAGCAGCGGGGATGCTTCAACGAGGCAAGGCCCAGTCATTCGTCCGCGAGACCCCTTAGCTTCCTACATATCTTGCGTACAGGCTGCGCGCAACGGCCGTGTCGCTGGTGCCCTTGATGATGGCCCGGCCGTCGGGGAACAGTGTCATCTCGTAGGGTTTGGGCCAGAACTTCAGTACGAAATCGTTGTGTCGTACGGGCCCGTACCGTTTGAGGCGTGCGCTTACTTCCCCGAAATCAATCGGTCGATGCCGCTCGTGGATTTGCACCGAGTTTCGTCCGCAAAGCGTGAGGTGAGGCCGGCCTTCGCCTGCGAGATGGATGAAGTCGCGCTCACCGCAGACACGACATCCAGGGCGCGGGTTTCCGGCTCCGACCTCGGCGCGTTCGTTGCGCCATACCTCAAAGGAAAGCAGGGTACGCCGGACTTGCTGGTCGGCGCCTACGAGTAGTTTGATGGCCTCGGTCGCGGCAATGGAGGCGGCCAGGTTCACCGCTGAGTTCAGAATTCCGGCAGTCTCACAGGTCTCGAAGGCGCCGCGAGGCTGATCGGGAAACAGACATGCCAGGCATGCAGTTTGGCCTGGCAGCACGTTCAAAGTGATGCCGTAGCTGCCCACGGCGGCGGTGTAGATCCAGGGGAGCGAAGTCTTCACGGCAAAATCATTGATGAGGTAGCGGGTTTCGAAATTGTCGGTGCCGTCGAGCACCAGTTGCATTCCGTCCAGCAGCGGCCCGATATTGGCCGGGACGAGGTCGGCCACCTCCGGTTCAATTACAATCTGGGAATTGAAGGCAGAAATTTTGCGAGCAGCGGCGATTGCCTTAGGCAGCGATTGGGCCGCATCAGCTTCATCAAACAGGGACTGACGTTGCAAATTACTAGGCTCGACGTAATCGCGATCGATGATGCGAATCGCGCCAACACCGGCGCGGGCCAGCAGGGAAGCCAGGGCGGAGCCGGTAGCGCCGCAGCCGACCACAGCGACTCTGGCGGCGGCCAGCTTCTGCTGTCCCTCCCGGCCGATTCCGGGGAAGAGCACCTGCCGCGAATATCTTTCTTCCAGGTCCAAACGAATCACCTGTTCCAGGCGTACAAACCTTTATTATAGGTGCCGCTTGGTTACCCAGGCCAGATGCAACACTGCCTGATACCCGTTCATCGAACTTCATATTGCCTGCATGCGCGAGGAGCCGGTTTGCGTTTAGAGGGAGCGATTGGGACAACCCTGACAAGACTGGCGCTCGCGGCCGTTCTCTGCATGAGTGGGGCGGCACAATCACCGGCGCAAGGGTTGCCCGCAGAGGCGCCCGCTCAGCAATCTCCGGGCCAATCACCAGCTCCGGCGGAGGTAGGGGGCATGGCCTCGTATGAGGGCCTTATCGTCCAGAAGATTGATTTTCCCGATCTGCCCTCCGCAAATACGAATCGCCTGCATGACCTGATTCCGCAAAAGGCGGGTGGCCCTTTGGAACGCGAGGCCGTACGCGAAAGCATTCAGGCGCTGTACGCCACCGGACGTTTTGCCGATATCCAAGCTGAGGCCGAGCGCACTCCGGACGGCCGGGTTGAGTTGACGTTTCGCATGGGCGCAAACTTTTTTGTAGGTGAGATTTTCGTGGTTGGGGAACCAAATCCGCCGGTCGCCAATCAGGTGGTGAACGCATCGAAGCTCCAGTTGGGGGAGCTGTTCACCCGGGAAAAGATGGAGCGCGCGCTGACCAGCATCAAGCAACTGATGGAGCAGAATGGCTACTACCAGTCCCGCATCAGCGACGAGGAGCAGGCGCAGACCGAGACCCAGCAGATGAATGTCGTGTTCCGCATTGCGGCCGGATCCCATGCCAGGGTTGGCCACGTAACCGTGACCGGCCAGGCAGGATTTTCCGTGGGAGAGATCGAGGATATTGCCAAGATGCATACGGCGGACTACGTTACGGTGCAACGTACCAGTCGCGCGCTCGAGCGCCTGCGGAAAAAATACCAGAAGCAAGACCGCCTCTTGTCCCAGGTCGCGATCTCCAGCCGCACCTATCGTTCGGAGACCAATACGGTGGACTACACTTTTGAAATCCAGCCCGGACCGAAGGTCGAAATCACGGTCGAAGGCTTCAAGATCAGCCACGCCCAGCTCAAGAAGAACGTTCCGGTCTACGAAGAAAACGCGCTCGACGATGACTTGCTGAACGAAGGCCGGCGCAATTTACTCAACTACATGCAGAACCTGGGCTACTTCGATTCCAAAGTCACGGTGCAAAAGAACCCCGCCTCGGAGGGCGAGATGCGAGTTACCTACAACATCGATGCGGGAGACCGGCACAAGCTTCTCAAGCTGGCGATTACGGGAAACAAGAGCTTCACCGAGGACCAGATTCGATCGCGCATGCAAATCCAGGCTGCTGGCCGCTTTTTAGCTCACGGCCGATATAGCCAGTCGTTACTCAACGCGGACGTTCGCAATCTTATCGCCAATCCGTATCATGCCAATGGTTTTCTGAACGTGAAAATCACGCCCAAGGTGGAAGACAACTATCAAGGTCAGCAAGACGATCTGCACATTACGCTGCGGATCGAAGAAGGTCCGCAGACCATGGTGGGAACCTTACAGATCGCCGGCAACGAGACTGCCCTGGCCAGTCCTTTTCCCGATCTCAACATCTCTCCGGGGCAGGGGTTTGGGTATTCAAAAATCAATGAGGACCACGAGATCGTTCTGAACTACTACTTCAACAACGGGTTTCCCAATGCCACGTTCGAGGCTTCGGCCAAGCCTTCACCCAGCAACCCACTTCTTATGGACGTGACTTACACCGTCCACGAAGGTGACCAAGTCATCGTGGACCAAGTGTTCACGGCCGGACTGAACCACACGCGCCCTTTTATCGTGCAACGCGAAATTCAGATCAAGGCGAGCGATCCGTTGAGCCAGATCGACATGCTGAACACCCAGAAACGTCTCTACGACCTGGGTATATTCAGCCAGGTGGATACGGCGGTGCAGAATCCGGAGAGCAGCGAGCGGGAAAAGAATGTGCTGGTGAACGTGCAGGAAGCCAAGCGCTACACCTTTAAGTATGGCCTGGGATTGGAATTCCAGACGGGACAGCCGAGCTCAGACCGAAACAAACCGCTGGGACAGACGGGGATCAGCCCGCGGGTTTCGTTTGGCGTGACCCGACTCAACTTTCGCGGCCTGAATCATACCGTGAATCTCAAGGCCAATGTCGGAGGCCTGCAGCAGCGTGGCTTGATCAGCTACGAAGCTCCGCGCTGGTTGAACAATCGCAATTGGCGACTTACCCTTACCGCTTTCTACGACAATACGGTAGACGTCACCACCTTCACCTCTCAGCGGCTGGAAGGATCATTGCAGGCCGAACAAACCATCAACAAGACCAGCATCATGACCTATCGTCTTACCTATCGGAGGGTACGGGCCAGCAACATAAGCAGCACCGTTAGCTCCAACCAGATCCCACTGCTCTCCCAACCGACTCGGGTCGGCATTCCCAACTTCAGCTATATCCGCAACAAGCGGGACAACGATCTGGAGACCACCAAGGGGAACTACACCACCGTTGACGGGGGAGTGGCGGACAGCCATTTTGGGTCGGAGGCAGAGTTCGGCCGGTTGCTGATCCAAAATTCCACCTACTATTCCATCGGGAGGAAGCGGAACTCAGATCAGAAATTTGTTCTGGCACGCTCGACCCGCATCGGGGTTGAAACTCCGTACGGGAAAACCATCATGCCCCAGCCCGGAGCCCAGTGCCAGGAAACTCAGACGTGTCTACCGCTGGCGGAGCGGTTCTTCGCCGGAGGCGGTAACTCGCATCGGGGATTCGGGTTGAATCAGGCCGGTCCCCGAGATCCCAATACCGGCTTTCCCTTGGGCGGCACGGCATTATTTGTGAATAACATTGAGCTACGCATGCCCCCGCCGACTTTGCCTTTCTTCGAGGACAATATCAGTTTTGTAATCTTCCATGACGCGGGGAACATCTTCACCAACGGACATGACTTGTTCCACAACCTGCTGCGCTGGAGTCAGAAAGACCCAGAATTGTGCGAGCACCTGGCCAGCGCAACCCAGTGCGATTACAGCTATATCTCGCATGCCATCGGAATCGGAGTGCGCTACAAGACGCCGGTGGGGCCGGTGCGCTTCGATTTCGGATACAATCTGAATCCGCCCGCGTTTCCGCGTTGCAATACAGTGCTGCAACCCGGAGAATCCTGCCTGGCGGCCAATTTCGCTCCGCAGCGTGTGGGCCGCTTTAATGTATCGTTCAGCATCGGACAGACTTTCTGATGGGTAAGAAGCTCTCCATTATGACCTGTCTCGCAGCCCTGCTCGCCCTCACCCGTGTGGCCGGCGTGGCCGAGGTGATCGACCGCATCGTGGCCACGGTGAATGGGCACATCATACTGCTGAGCGATTGGGAAGATTCACTGCGGTACGAAGCCTTCAGTAACGGACGTCCCCTGGATCGCATTACGGCGGAAAACCGCAAATCTGCCCTGGATCGCCTGATTGATCAGGAGTTATTGCGTGAACAAATGCGAACTTCCGATATCCAACACGCCTCCCCGGAAGAAGTAGCCCAGCGGGTGGCGGAAATTCGCAAGCAGTACGCCGATGCCGAAACCGAGCTGGGCTGGCGGGCAGTTCTCGACCGCTACCGGCTGAGTGATGAAAGTCTCAAGAACCGGGTGGCAACAGAACTCGACTTGATGCGGCTGGTGGATGCACGGCTGCGGCCATCGGTCACGGTGGATTCCAAAAGCATCGAAAGCTATTACCGCCAGGAACTCCTGCCTCAGCTCCGCCAATCCGGCGGACAAAATGTTCCTTTGCCGGATGTGACAGCAAAGATCAAGGAACTCCTCACCCAGAAGAAGATCAGCCAATTGCTGACCGCCTGGCTTCGCGACTTGCGGGCCGGAAGCGAAATCCGCGCGGAAGCGCTGACCCCCGAGGCTGGAGGGCGGAGCCAATGAGTGAAACCGGCGCGAAGCCGGGGCGGCGCCGGATCTGGAAATATTTCCTGTGGCTGATGTTGGCGGGCGCAGTGACGTTGGCTGGCGTCGCCTGGTACAGCACTACGGAGTCCTTTCGGACGCTGGTGCGACAGCGTCTGATCGCAACTCTTGAGCGAATTACGGGAGGCCGAGTCGAACTGGCCAGTTTCCACGTTGTCCCATTCCACTTTCAGCTTGAAGTCCGCGATTTGACCATCCATGGCCGGGAACAGCCGGGGGAAATTCCTTACGCTCACGTGAACAGTCTGATGGCGCAGGTCACAGTCTTGTCCCTCCTGCGTACCGAGCTTGGACTCAGTTATGTGGTTCTCGATCATCCGGTCTTCCACATCATTCTTTATCCTGATGGCACGACCAACCAGCCAGAACCGCGGGTGAAAGTGTCGCAACAACAACCGGTGGAACGGCTCTTTGCACTTTCGATCAGCCGTCTTGAAGTGCGTCGCGGTGAGATGATTTGGGGTGATCAGAGAATACCGCTCGACTTCGCGCTGCGGGACGTGTCGGCCGACATGAGCTACTCACTCTTCCGCAGGCGCTATGACGGAAATATTCTGCTGGGCAAAGCTGACACATCCTTCAGCGGCTATCGCTCCTTTGCCTGGACTGCTGAAGCGCACTTCAGCCTGGGCAGCAACCGCATCGAACTCCAATCTCTTAAGGCGACCTCGGGGCGTTCGCGTCTCCAGGCCAAGGGCCGGATGGAGAATTTCAGCCAGCCCAAGGTGGACGGGGACTATGACATGAGTCTTGATCTGGCCGAGGCGGCCGCGATTGCAAGACGCCCCGAGATACACCGCGGCGCCATCCAACTCACGGGGCACGGTTCCTGGTCGGGACAAGAGTTTTCGGCGATCGGCAAGGCCCTGTTGTCGAATCTCGACTGGAAGGACGCTCCGGTGGGGGTGCACAACGCCAACCTGAGCGCCCAATACAACCTTGATCCGAAGCGGTTATTGCTCTCGCAGATCCATGGCCAGGTGCTAGGTGGAAGCGTCACGGGAGACGGGGAGATCACGCACTGGCTCAATCCGCAGGCTGCGATCAAAAACGCAAGGGAAAAAAGACCGGAGCAGCAGACCGGAATCTTGCGCTTAAGGTTCAAAGACTTGTCCGCGGCCGAGATTGCGGCCGCGCTGGCCACACCATCGCGTCCGTTTCAACGGATCAAACCCGCCGGACTCGCGAGCGGAAATGTGGAAGCCAGCTGGAAAGACACCATCCGCAGCACGGAAGCCCGGTTGGTGGCGGATGTGGCGCCACCGGCCCGGCCATCGAATGCGCAATTTCCCCTCGCGGCGCACGTTCAGGGCGTCTACCGAGCTGGTCCCAGCGAGCTGGAACTGGCGGAGCTGACCGCCTCGACTCGCGCCACCCAGATTCACGCTTCCGGCACGCTTTCCTCCACCGCGGCGCTCAAGCTCTCGGTGACGACCACCGACCTGGGGGAATGGCAGCCGATCTTTACCGCAGCGGGATACGCCGGGCAGATTCCGGTTACGCTGAAGGGGCACGCGTCGTTTAACGGCACCGCCACGGGGAAGCTTTCCGAGATCACCATCGCGGGCAATCTGCAGTCGCAGGATTTCGAGACGTTGATTCCGGCCACGTCGCAAACGCCCGAAAAACGGGTCAACTGGAACGCGTTGCGGGCGGACGTTCAACTCTCCCCGTCGGTGTTCGCGGTGCGCAATGGCACCCTAAGCCGCGATCCCGACTCGCTCAAGTTTGATTTCCACGTGCAACTTAGCCAAAGGCGTTTCCTGGATACCAGCCCTTTGCAGGCGCACCTGGATACGCAGAATGCCGATTTGTCCGGCATTTTTGCCCTGGTCGGGTACACATATCCGATCACTGGGACGGTGGACCTGCACCTGCAACTGGCGGGAACGCGATCCGCGCCGCAGGCGCAAGGGCACATCCAGCTGCGCGATGGCAGTATTTACGGCGAACCGGTTGAGCGCTTTAGTTCAGACTTGAATTTCAACGGGGAGGAAGCCGAACTTAAGAATATTCGGCTGACTCACTACGAATCCACCGTTACCGGGGGTGCCACTTACAACCCCTCGAGCCACGGGTTCAGTTTTACCCTCGCAGGTGACAATTTTGATCTGATCCACATTTCCGCGCTGCAAAATGCCCGCATCGCGGTGACTGGGGGCGCGGACTTTACCGCGGATGGTTCCGGCACTTTAGAACAGCCAACTCTCAATGCGGCCATTCATCTTCACCATCTTACTTTCGACCAGGAACGCGCCGGCGACTTCACCATTAACGCGGTGTCGCAGGGGTCGGAACTGCGAATTACCGGACAATCCCAGTTCGAACAGGCTGACATTAAGGTCGATGGCCACGTTCACCTGCGCGAGGACTGGCCCGCAGACGTGTACTTTCGCTTCCATCAGTTCGACCTGGATTCAATCTTTCGAACCTACATGCGCGGAGCTGTGAATGGGCATGCGAGGGCGGACGGAGAAGTGCACATGGTGGGCCCGTTGCGGCGGCCCCGCGAGTTGCAATTCACGGCCAATCTCGACAACCTGGACTCCGACGTCGAAGACGTAAAACTCAAGAACCAGGGACCGATCCGTTTTTCTGTTGCCCGCCAGTTGTTGCAGATTGACCAGTTCCACTTGGTGGGAGAAGACACCGACATTTCGGCGACCGGCAAAGTGCATTTGAGTGGAGACCGCGAGCTTGACCTGCGGGCCCAGGGCCGGGTCAACTTGAAATTGATTGAAAGCTTCAATCCCGATTTCACCTCTTCCGGCGTGGTCACGGTGGATCTATCGGTGGCAGGCCCGTTGGCAAAGCCAGTCCTGCAGGGCCGACTGCGCATCGATGGCGGCGCCATCGCCTATATTGACCTGCCGAGCGCGCTGAGCGATATCAACGGCTCGCTGGTCTTCCATCAGGATCGTCTGCAAGTTGAGAGTCTCACGGCACACACGGGCGGCGGCCTGGTCACGTTTGGCGGCTATGCGACCGCTTACAACGGCAAGTTCAGCTTCGACCTTTCCGTGCGGGGGCAGGATGTGCGCCTGCGCTATCCTCCCGGCGTGAGCGCTACGGCCAACGCGGATTTACATTTTGTGGGCAGTTCTTCGGCCTCTACGTTGAACGGCGAGATTGTCGTCACGAAACTGGCCATGACTCCCGGCTTCGATTTCGGCGCGTATCTGAACCGCTCCCAGAGTTCTGCGTTGGCGCCGACAAACCGGCTGCTGAACCGAATTCGGCTCGACGTTCATATCGCCACCACTCCCGAGCTGCAGATGCAGACCGCCAATTTGCGGCTTTCCGGCGACGCTGATTTGCATCTCCGGGGCACTGCCGGGAAGCCCGCCATACTGGGACGCGCCGACGTCATTGAAGGCGAAGTGCAATTTAACGGCACTAAGTATCGCCTGGAGCGCGGTGACATAACCTTCATCAACCCGGTCACCACAACGCCCGTGCTAGATTTGCAGGCTACCACTCGGGTTCAGGACTACGACATAACGCTCAACCTGAACGGCCCGATTGACCGGCCCAGTGTGACCTACCGTTCTGAGCCGCCTCTGCCCACCTCTGACATCATCGGACTCTTGGCGTTCGGACAAACGGCGGAGGAATCGGCCCAGCTCAACCAGTCACAGTCGGCGTTCAACTCGGAGACGTCGAATGCCATCCTCAGCGCGGCACTGAACGCGACAGTCAGCAACCGGGTGCAGAAACTGTTCGGCGTCAGCCGCATCAAGATTGATCCGCAGGGCTTCACCACTGAAACCTCGTCCACCCAGACGGGTCCCGCGGTCACCATCGAGCAGCAGGTCAAAAACAATTTGACGATCACTTACACCACCAACGTTGCCGGAGCGTCGCAGCAGATTATCCAGGTGGAGTACAACATCACACGTAGCGTTTCCGTCGTGGGGATACGTGACCAGAACGGTGTGGTCAGCTTCGACGTGCGAGTCCGGCAGCGGAAGAAATAGCCACCGGGGCAAGCATGACGTGAAACCAGGCCCCGACCGAGAGTATTCTGAATCGGTGTTGGCTGCCGAACTTCATCCCGAGCGCTTCGCGGTTGAACGCCAGCACATGGTTGAGACTCAGCTCCGCGCCCGGGGCATCCGCGACCCGCGTCTACTGAATGTGATGGCGAGCATCCCGCGCCATGAGTTCGTGGAATCGCGCTACCGCGACCAGGCCTACGAAGACCACCCGCTCCCCATCGCCGCAGGTCAGACGATTTCACAGCCGTACATCGTTGCTCTCATGCTGGAACTTCTCCAGCTGGATTTCGCATCGAAAGTGCTGGAGATCGGAACCGGTTCCGGATATCAGACCGCGGTGCTGAGCAAACTTGCCAGCCACGTGTACTCGGTGGAGCGCCACTCGCAGCTGGCGGGGCAGGCGGCAGACACGTTGTCCCGCCTCGGGTTCGCCAATGTCAGCGTGGTAACAGGCGATGGAAGCATGGGTCTGGCGCAACATGCGCCGTTTGACGCCATTGTCGTCTCGGCTGCGGCCGCAGAGATTCCGCCGGCGCTGTTTGACCAGTTACGCGAGGGCGGACGGATGATCATTCCTGTGGGTCCGCCGGAGGCGCAAGAGTTGCAATTGGTTCGCAAGCACGCGGGGAAAGCCCTGATTAGTCTGCGGGAAGGGTGCCGGTTTGTGCCCTTGATCAGCGACGCAGGCTCGCCTTGAACGTCCAAGGCCGCGGACAAGAGTGTCCCCGCCACACGAATTGTGCTTTACAATTCTGTTGTGGCTCTTCTGCGCAATCTGCGCGTTACGCTGGAGATGATCAAGTGGGAGCATTCTATTTTTGCGCTTCCGTTCGCTTTATGCGGAGCCATGCTGGCGGCGAACGGACTCCCTGCCGGGCAGCAGCTGCTCTGGATCAGCGTTGCCATGGTCACAGCTCGCTCCGCTGCTATGGCCTTTAATCGGCTGGCTGACGCTTCGATTGATGCTGCCAACCCGCGTACCCAAACCCGAGCCTTGCCCACCGGGACGCTGACCCCGGGATTTGTCGCGACTTTTGTGGTAGTTTCTTGCGCGCTGTTTGTGCTGGCAGCTTCGCGGTTGACCCGCCTGGCGCTTTTGCTTTCTCCGGTTGCTCTGGCGGTCGTGATGCTCTACTCCTACACCAAGCGTTTTACCCGCTGGTCGCACCTGGTCTTAGGTTTAGCACTAGGCATCGCCCCATCCGCAGCCTGGATCGCGGTGCGCGGCTCTTTGGATCTGCGTATTCTCCTGCTTACCGGGGCGGTTACGTTTTGGGTGGGTGGTTTTGACGTGCTCTATGCCTGTCAGGACTACGAATTCGACCGGCAGGCTGGTTTGCATTCCATTCCTCGCTACCTTGGGATCAGGCGTGCGCTCTGGATCGCGCGTTTGTTCCACGTGGTAATGCTGGTCCTACTGATGGGACTGGTGGCGGCTTTCGGGCTGGGCAAGCTGGCAGTGGCTGGTGTGATCGTGGTTGCGCTGCTCCTGGCCTATGAACACTCTTTGGTTTCTCCCAACAATCTTTCCAAGCTGAATGCCGCCTTTTTCACGATGAACGGAGTGATCTCGGTGGTGTTCTTCATCTTTATCGCGGGGGATCTGCTATTGAAGAGGTAAAGAACTTCCAACAGGCGGCTGATTGCCTTTTTCTACGCGGCGGATGGGACCCCTCCGGACAGCCTTCGGGATGCCGGCGGTACTCTTCCAGATTCGAAAAGATGCTCTCTTGGGTTACGCGACTGTCGCTTCCGCCCTGCCCTGCGGTATCATCGAGAGTGATGTCCACGGTGCATTCGTTCCAGACTGACGACGTCCGGCTCGGGCCCGTTCACCACAAGGTGGTTGCGGGTGAGCGCCTGAACGCGGATGACGCCCTCGTCCTCTACCGGACGGGCGACATTCTGGCTGTGGGCTGGATGGCGAACTACGTACGAGAACGCATGCACGGCAACAAGACGTATTTCAACGTCAACCGCCATCTGAACCCCACCAATGTTTGTGTTGCTGCCTGCCGCCTCTGTGCTTTTGGGCGTAAGAAGGACACGCCGGGCGCGTACACCATGGCTTTGGAAGAAGCTTTTGAGACTGCCGCTAGCGGATACACCGAGGCCGTCACGGAATTCCACATCGTCGGCGGATTGCATCCCGATCTGCCATTTCAGTATTTCCTCGACCTGATTTCCGGACTCAAGCAGCGCTTCCCGCAGGTCCATTTGAAGGCCTTCACCATGGTCGAGGTGGCATATCTCTCCAAACGGGCCAAGCTTTCGATACGGGAGACGCTGGAACAACTGAAAGCAGCGGGCGTGGATTCATTGCCCGGCGGTGGCGCGGAAATTTTTGCCGATCGGGTGCGCCATATCATCTGCGACCATAAGATCGACGGCGACCAGTGGCTGGATACGGCCAAGCTGGCACATCAGATCGGATTGAAGTCGAACGCCACCATGCTGTACGGTCACGTCGAAAATGATGACGACCGGGTTGACCACCTCCTTAAACTCCGCGCGCTGCAGGATGAGACTCACGGCTTCCAGACTTTTATTCCGCTGGCATTTCATCCTGACAACACGCCGCTGCAGCACTTGCCGAAGACCAGTGGCATGCTGGACATCAAGCAGATCGCGGTCGGCCGGCTGGTGCTCGACAACTTTCCCCACGTTAAAGCTTACTGGCAGATGATGACTCCGAAGATCGCGCAGATCGCCTTACGCTTTGGAGCTGACGATATCGACGGTACCGTCATCGAAGAAAAGATCTACCATGACGCTGGCGCTACCACTCCACAAGGCATGCGTCGCCAGGACCTGGTTCGCCTGATCCGCGAGGCGGGCAGGGAGCCGGTGGAACGCGATACGTTGTACCGTCCGGTTACGCGCACCGAGACGTCAGTTACGGTCGCGGTCTAGCTGACAGCGGCGTCTTCACTTTTCATTCGCGACTCCCCGCAATGACAAAATTGATTAGCAATATCCAATTTTGCAGTCCCACTCTTTTTCCGAGGGTGTAGAATCCGATCAGTAAGGACGACAAAGCTTCACGGGACCCGCTACCCGTGTTCTGAGGCTTGGCATGAATGTCCACATCAGCTATAGGCTGCGGAAGACACCCGATCTCGAAAAAGAAATCAATCACCTGGTCGAAAAGCTACGCAAGAGGCTGCAGGTTTTTCGGCCCGAACTGTTGCACCTGAAGGGCGTAGTGGAGCAGAGTTCTCCGCGCGAAGGCACGACCGTGTCGTTGAACCTGCGCTTGCCCTCCGGCCAATTGGCGGTGCAGCGGTCGGCGCAAACGACGGTGGCGGCTATCAAGAGTGCGTTCGACGATTTGTTGCAACAGACCACCCGCCACAAGGAACTTCTGCGCAGGTCGCACACGTGGACACGGCGGCGTTCGAACAAGTCTCGATCGGATGTGCAGGTCCCGTTCGAGCAAACCCTGGCGTCGGTTCAGCCATCTACAGTCTCGGCCGAGGACATACGTTGTTACGTGAATGCGAATCTCTCGCGCCTGGAGCGGTTCGTCGAGCGGGAGCTGTATTTTCGTGAGGCGGCTGAGGAGTTAGTCCCCGATTCCATTACCAAAGACGAAGTGATTGACGAAGTAATTGTCGGGGCTCTGGCCGATGGGGGCGATAAGCCCGACAGGATGGCCCTCGAGCCGTGGCTATACCGGCTGGCGATTCATGCCATTGGCGACCTGCAGGCCCGTAGCTCGGACAATGTGTTGTCGGTCCACCTTGAGGACTCGGCCCGGCTTCCCAACGTGCGGGCCAGCGACGAGCCCGAACTCCAGTTCCATCAACCGGATGAGACGCTCACGAAGGAAAGCGTGATCGCCGACCGGCGCGTCGCCACGCCGGAAGACATTGCCTCTTCCGACGAGATTGACATGCTGGTGCAGTCCGCTCTCGCAGCCGCCAAGCCGCGAGACCGCGAGGTATTTATTCTGCACACCATGGAAGGATTCTCATTGGCGGAGATCGCGGCCATCACCGATCGCAAGCCAGAGTCGATCAACGCCTCGATCCTGGCAGCCCGGGAACACTTGCGGCGATCGCCACCGATCGGGAGTCGCTTTCAAAACAAAATGCTCCGAAACACGGGAACAGACTGATTTCCGCGGCAAGCATTTCTGTGTTACCCAGGAGAGTGAAATGATGACCCGCGAAGATATCCGTGAGCTGGCGGAGTTTCAAGGCGAGGCCGCCGATTGCGCAATCAGTTTCTATTTTCAGCCCGCCCCCCCCAGCAATAAATCGCATCGCGAGCAGGCCATACTGGCCAAGGACCTGGTGCGCCAGGCCCTGCGCGAAGCCGAGAAGAACGGCCGGAACGGAGGTGCCCGAGCTGACCTGCAACGGATTCTGGAACGGGCAGGAGAATGGCAGGGAAACGGGGTGCGCGCGAAGGCGGTCTTTGCTTGTGGCAGCCGGAACATCTGGCGCGAGCTCGATCTTCCGCCGCAGTTGGCCAAGACTCAACTGTTCGTCAATCGCCGCTTCCATCTAAAGGAACTCGCAGTGGTGCTGGGAGGACAGCCGCGTTTGTGGGTGGCTCTTGTGGATCGTCACCGCGCCCGCTTTTTCGATCTGCATCTCGACGGGGTCAAGGAGCAGGAGGCCCTTTTGAGGCCCCTACCCCGTCGTGGACGTGGTGACGGATTTGCCGGCTACGATGCCGGGCACGCCGAACGCAGCGTGAATGACGAAGTCCTGCACCATTTTAAGAACGTGGCAGAACTCCTGAAACAAGGACTCGAAAAAGGGGCATTCGAACGGCTCATCATCGGATGTCAGGACACCCACTGGCATGACCTCGAAGCGCAGGTTCATCCTTACGTGAAGAAACGAATGCTCGGACGATTCGTAGCCGAGGTGGGCAGCGTTACCGAAGAGCAGGTGCGGCAGCAAGGTGATCGCATAGTGAGAGAATCGCTGGCTCAACATCGGCACGAGCAAGTGAGGGAAGTCCTCAGCCAGGCCCGGAGCAACGGTCGCGGGGTGACCGGGCTGCGCCGGGTGTTGCGCTCTCTGGAAATGGGCGAAGTCCAGGTTTTGCTGATGGCGGACAACTACTCGGCGCACGCGGTCGAATGCACCAGCTGCGGTCATCTCGATGCGCACATGGTGCGCTACTGTCCAGTTTGCGGCCGCAGCACACAGGAGTTGGAGGACGTGTGCGATGCCATTGTTCCGGCGGCCATCCGCCGCGATGTCGAGCTGGTGTACGTGAAGGACGAGCCGGAGCTCGACCGCGTCGGGTGCATTGCCGCCCTGCTGCGTTTCCGCGCCGACCAGAAAAAGCGTGGAATGGCCGTGGCCTCCTAGCCTTGGCTTTTTTGTCGGGCATCTCTAGCTCCACCCTTTAGCTAATGCCTGCGCCCCAGGCTCATTCTTGCGCCGTTGCTCTGTGCCAGCGACGTGCTATCCTTTCTGTTTTCTTAATTGTCTGCTTCAAATCATTGTCTGCTTCACATCAGGAGGCGCCCAATGGCCTTTTCACGCCGTGATTTTCTCTCGACTGCGGTGGTTGGAGCCGTCTCCCTGGGGTTGGAGGGAAGGGATCTGGAGGCAGAAGACCGGAAGAAATCTGACCCTAGTACGTCGGATTCCGCGGCGGTGGCGGGAAAGCGTCCGATTATCATCAGCGCGGGCAACGGATTTGACTATCTCGACGACGCCTTCGCGTTCCTGAAGAATGGCGGCGACACACTCGATGCCGCGCTTAGAGTTGTAAAAGGCCCGGAGGATGACCCCAACGACGACAGCGTCGGTCTGGGCGGATTGCCGAACGAAGAAGGCGTGGTGGAACTCGATTCCTGCTGCATGCACGGTCCTACGCGGCGGGCCGGGTCGGTTGGAGGCGTGCGGAACATCAAGAACGTCTCGCTGGTGGCCCGGGCGGCGATGGAGCACACTGGGCACGTGATGCTGGTCGGAGAGGGCGCCGAGCGTTTTGCCGTTGCCCAGGGCTTTCCACGCGAAAACTTGCTGACTGAGCACTCCCGCAAAATCTGGTTGCTGTGGAAGGAGACTCATTCCGACTGGTGGGGGCCGGGATTGTCTAGTCCCAATTGGAACAAGCGGCTGCCGGCGCCGCCCCACGCTGAAGAGTTCGAGCGCCGGATTGAGCGGATGAAGCAGGTGGCTTCTGATATCGGAATCGAGCCGGAGCAGTGCATGATCGCAATCCGCAAGGTTCTGTTTCCTCCCACGGGCACTATCCATTGCTCCGCGCTTAACGAAAAGGGTGAAATTTCTGGCACGACCACTACTAGTGGCTTGGCCTGGAAGCTGCCGGGGCGCTGCGGCGATTCTCCCGTCATCGGGGCCGGTTGTTATACCGACCAGGACGTGGGTTCGGCGGGGGCCACGGGCAGTGGGGAAGAAAACATCAAGGTCGCCGGGGCGCACACCATCGTGGAAAATATGCGACATGGAATGTCGCCTCTTGACGCCGGCATGGACGCGCTTAAACGGATTGTGCGCAACTACAACGGCGATATGAACCGCCTTCGCTTCATCGACATGGTGTATTACGTGTTGCGCAAAGACGGGTCCTATGCGGGAGTCTCGCTGTGGGATGGCTACGAGCCGGGCAAGCCGCACCAGATCGCTGTGCACGATGGGACGAGGCGGGCGGAAAAGACCCTCAGCCTGTTTTCGGGCGTTTCGCAGGAATGGCCGCCGCTGCTACCGTAGGCGAAGGGGTCGCGGTCACTCGGTCAGGGAAATATCTCCAGTCCCGCTTGGTGAGCGGCGGCGAGCAACTTTCGGTCAAGCGTGGCCAATGGTAGCCGCTCGCGGCGTGCGGTTTCGAGGTAAACAGCGTCATACGCCGAAAGCTGAAGGGTACGTGCCGTGGTGAGGGCTTGGCGGATCGAGACGAAATCGGTGCTGCTTTCGATGGCCTGGGCCAATAACTGTTCGATCACGACGATCCCCGCCGTGGCGTTGGCAGCGGTCAAAATGCCCCGTCGCTCTGCAACGGCGAGGCCGTTGGCCATCTCCAGGTGCCACAGTCCGGGGACCACAGCCCGGGCGTCGCGAACGAGAGACTTCTTCACTCGGGTCGCGTAGGGAACCACAGGATTGTCTACAAACCAGGCTAGCGCAAGCGAGGCATCCAGAACAAAGCGTATCAATCCCGACCCTCCTCGATCATGTCCTTCGCGCTGACGCCCCGGTGTGGCTTAGCGCTCTTCCGAATCCGCTCGATCTCGTCGAAGACTCCGTCCAGTTCCGTTTCTGGAGGCGCGGGAACAATCAAGGCGGCAAGTTTCCCACGGCGCGTGATTCCGATTCGTTCCCCCTCCCCAGCCCGTTCCACGAGTTCGGAGAGCTTTTGCTTGGCTTCAAACAGTCCAACCGTTCGCATTCGCACCTCTCGTATTCATCTAGATGATACATCTAGACTATATACAAAGATTTTTCATTTACACAAAAATAGTGTACACTGTCCCCGTATGAAAAACATTACCCTCAGTGCGGATGAAGGGCTAATTGAGCAGGCCCGTCTGGTAGCGCGAGCACAGCACAGAACTCTGAACGCGGCTTTTCGGGAATGGCTGGAGCAGTACGCGGCACAAGCTGGAGGCGGTGCTGCGGTGGATGCGCTTATGCGCCGTCTTCGCCACGTGCGCTCGTCAGGCCCTTACAATCGGGACGAGATGAATGAGCGGTAGGTTCTTCCTCGACACGAACATATTTGCGTACGCCTTCGACGCGAAATCGCCCGCCAAGGCGAAGCGAGCGGCGCAGCTCATTCGACAGGCCGCGGATACCGGGAACGGGGTGGTCAGCCATCAGGTGGTCCAGGAATTCTTCAACCTGGCTTTCCGCCGTTTCCAGCAACCCATGAACGTGGCCGAGGCGGAACAATACCTGATCACAGTGTTCCGCCCACTACTGGCGGTCCACTCCTCGCATGCTCTCTACGTCGAGGCTATGCGTATAGCGGGAAAATATCGGTTGTCCTGGTATGACTGCATCATCGTAGCTGCCGCCTTGCAGAGCCAGTGCGTCGTCCTCTACACCGAAGACCTCCAGCACGGGCAGGAAATCGAACGCCTCTGCATTGAGAATCCGTTTATTTAATCCGTCGGAAGCCGACAGTCGAGCCACCCTTACACGAACCTCACCTTCACATCCGGCCCCTTCTCCAGGTGAATGCTGTCGATGAACCGCACTTTTCCGGTGCGCAGGGTCAGGATCACGGATGAGGTTCGCGTGCCTTCGCCAAAAAAGCGCACTCCTTTCATCAACGATCCGTCGGTCACTCCGGTGGCGGCGAAGATGAGTTGCTTGCCGGGCGCGAGGTCTTCGGCTTCGTAAATCTTGTTCTTGTCTTTGATCCCCATGCGTACGATGCGTTCTTCTAATTCCGGCTTGTCGATGACCAGCCGTCCCTGCATGTAGCCATTCAGACAGCGAATGGCGGCTGCTGTGATCACACCTTCAGGGGCGCCCCCTGAGCCCATGACTGCATGCACACCGGTGCCGATGACGGCGGCTGCGATGCCTGCCGACAAATCACCGTCGCCGATCAGCCTGATCCTCGCCCCGGCCTTGCGGATGTCCGCAATCAGCTTCTCGTGCCGCGGCCGGTCGAGCACGATGACCACCAGATCCTCAACGTCGCGACCCATGCGTTTGGCAATATTCTTAAGATTGTCAATCACCGGAGCGTCGAGATCCACCGCGCCTTTGCAGGAGGGGCCGACCACGATCTTTTCCATGTAACAGTCCGGCGCGTTCAGCAACCCGCCACTTTCGGAGGCGGCCAAAACCGTGATGGCGCCGGGCGCGCCCGTGGCGCACAGGTTCGTGCCTTCCAGGGGATCGACCGCGATATCTACTTCTGGAACTTCGGTTCCGTCGGGAAACTCCGCGCCGACTCTCTCACCGATGTAGAGCATGGGCGCCTCATCGCGTTCGCCCTCGCCAATCACGATGGTGCCGCGCATGGGAATTGAGTCCATGGTTTTACGCATAGCTTCGGTGGCCACTTGGTCGGAAAGTTTGCGTTCTCCCTGGCCCATGGTGTGAGCGGAGGCAATGGCGGCAGTCTCCACCACCCGCAGGAACCTCGAAGCCAGGTCACTTTCAATGTTTCGGCCAAAGGTCCTTGCCTTGGCTTCGGATTTATTAACGGCTGCCATGACTGCCCCCTGATCAATAAAGGTTGTACGCACGCGCGGTCAATGAATATACCGCCGATGGACTGCGAAGGGAAAGTTACGAGCGGGGCACGGCTATACCGTCTCAGCTGGCGAGGTCGTTGTAGCTCCCGTGGACGAGGATTAAGGTTAAGGTTTTATTTGCCAAGGAGAAGCTCATGGCGATCCAACCAAGGCGGCATTTCCCTTCTCGCATGGGCTCGCCCTTGCGGAAGCTGGACACGAAGTGCAAATTTACTCGCCTGGGGGAAGCTGTCGTGCTGATGCGAAAGACGCTCGCCAACTCGGTCACGCCAGTGGGATGGCCACCCGTAGGCGAAACGCTGGATAAGCTAGCCGCGAAGCATGTTCAAATCTATGTTTGTGGCGCGTGTTCCCGTACCAGGGGGGTAACCGATGCGGATTTGAACAACTATGGAGCGAAGGTTGGCAACCCGACGATATCCGTGTCCCTGATTGAAGGGGCCGACCACGTCATCACCGAGTAGTAACTCTTTGCTGCCTAAAGCGCGTCGATCCCGGTCACGCTCTGACCGATGATAAGGGTGTGAATGTCGTGAGTGCCTTCATAGGTCTTCACTGACTCCAGGTTTGCCATGTGGCGGAAGATCGGGTATTCGTCGGCAATGCCGTTGGCGCCCAGGATGTCGCGGGCCATGCGGGCACATTCCAGCGCCATCCAGACATTGTTTCGCTTGGACATGGAAATGTGCTGCGGAGCCGCTTTGTCTTTATCTTTCAGGCGTCCGACTTGCAGCGCCAGCAACTGGGCCTTGGTGATTTCGGAAATCATCCAGGTAAGTTTTTCCTGTACGAGTTGATGTGAGGCGATGGGCTGATCGCGGAATTGTTTGCGGAACAACGAATATTGCAGAGCACAGTCGTAACAGGCCATGGCGGCGCCGATGGCGCCCCAGCCGATTCCGTAACGGGCCTGGCTCAAGCACATGAGGGGAGATTTCAGGCCTCCGCTTTTAGGCAGCAGGTTCGATTCCGGGATGTGCACATCCTGCAGGGAAAGGCTTGACGTGACCGAAGCGCGCAGTGACCACTTGCCGTGTATGTCCTCGGCGCGGAAGCCGGGACGGTCGGTTTCGACCAGGAAGCCGCGGATCTTGTTGTTTTCATCCTCCACCTTGGCCCAGATAATCGCGACGGCGGCAATGGAGCCCGACGTGATCCACATCTTTTCGCCGTTAAGGATATATTCATTGCCCGACTTCCTGGCGCGGGTCCGCATGCCTCCAGGATTAGAACCGAAGTCCGGTTCGGTCAGACCGAAGCACCCGATCTTCTCACCCTTCTGCATCACCGGAAGCCAGGTCTGTTTCTGCTCGTCGCTGCCGAAGGCGTAGATGGGATACATGGCCAGCGACGAGTGCACGCTGACGAAGGAGCGAACGCCGCTGTCACCCCGCTCCAATTCCTGCATCACAAGGCCGTATTCGACGTTCGACATACCGGCGCAGCCATAGCCTTTGAGGCTCGCGCCATATAAGCCCAGGTCTGCCATGGGTTTGACCAGTTCCTGCGGGAAGCGCCCGGCGCGGTTGCACTCTTCGATGATGGGGATGAGATTGTCCTCGATAAATTTGCGGGTGGTGTCGCGGACCAGACGTTCGTCATCCGTGAGCAAGGAGTCGAATTCGAGGAAATCAACTCCCCGGAACTTGATGGCCATCAGCTTCTCATTTCTGTTTCTTCGCCGCGGGCAGGCGCGCAGGGAGTGGAAACTCTTGAAGGTAACAAAGGGTAGGAGAGCAGTCAAACTGGCGCTGGTAGCGTTTGCTGCTGTGCGACCAGCCCTTGACGCACTTTGCGATTAACGCAGGCTTGATGTGCGGCCGGTTAGACCTTAAATCGCAAAGTGCGCCAAGATCCCGCAAAGTTCGCGAAGAAACCCAGCGCGAATACTAGCTTGCCCCAACACATGGGTGTCGGGAACGGGCGGAGACAGTTTTTACAAACTTTTTGCAAGGTCCGGACGTGCATCGGCAGAGGGGCATCTAAGCTATACGTAAGTTGCACCGTGGCTTGAAGACGGGCACAATACAGCAGTTTGCCGAACATGAAGATAAGGGTACGCAATCGAGCAATGGGGCGGGCAGTTCTATCCGGCGCAATCTGTCTGGGAACATTCCTTCTTTCCGCGTTCGCGGTCGATGTGCCAGCTCCCGCTCCTTCTCTGGATCGGGGATTCCGACTGCTTTACAACCTCGATTTTGATCAGGCGCATCAGGTGTTTCTTTCCTGGCAGCACGAGCATCCTCAGGATCCGGTTGGGCCAACGGCCGAGGCGGCGGGAATACTGTTCTCGGAATTTCATCGGCTGGGAGTGCTGGAAGGCCAGTTTTACGAGAATGACAAGAAATTCTTGAGCCGCGACAAGCGGGATCCGGATACCGGCGTACGCGACCGCTTTAATGCGGCCCTGGCCCGCGCCCAAAGCACCGCGAGCCTTCGTCTGGCTTCCAATGCCAACGACCGCGATGCGCTGTTTGCCATGACGCTTTCGTCCGGACTGCAGGCCGATTACGCTGCGCTGATTGAAAAGAAGAATATGTCCTCCTTGCATTACACCCGCGAGGCCAATGACTGGGCGGACAGACTTTTGGCGGTGGATCCGGGTTGCTACGATGCGCGGGTGGCTACGGGTTTCAGCAAGTACATTATTGGCAGCATGGCGGCGCCGTTGCGCTGGGTGTTGCGGATAGGGGGGGTCGCAGGCGATAAGAAGCAGGGGATCGTAGAGTTGCAGATGACCGCCGATCACGGCCAGTATCTGGCTCCCTTTGCACGGATACTGCTGGCCATCGCTTATGTGCGCGACAAGAACAACACCCGAGCCCGGCAGCTGCTGGCAAGCCTGCGTGACGAATTCCCCAAAAACACACTGTTCACGCACGAAATCGCCCGCCTGGATGCGGTTCATTGAACTTAGCGCGAGGGCCGCATTTCTTGTGCCGCTTGCGCGGTTCAGCTGAGCCTGGTTCACTCGAAATTCACTCCGTTGTAACAATCCTGTAACATTCGCGGCGTACAACTGCCCCAGAACTAATAAGGAGGAACCATCGCGTGATACGCCGCATTGTGCTTTTGTGCCTTGCTCTGGCTGTGCCTGCTTTCGGCCAGACGACATTGAATGGGGCAGGCGCTACTTTTCCTAATCCGATGTACCAGAAGTGGTTCAGCGAATACCACAAGGCTCATCCGGACATTCAATTCAACTACCAATCCATTGGGAGCGGCGGCGGCATCCGTCAGGTTCTGGCGCAAACCGTGGATTTCGGCGCCAGTGACGGTCCCATGACTGATGAGCAACTCTCCCAGGCCAAGACCAAGATCCTGCATATTCCGACCGTGATGGGAGCGGTTGTCCCGGCTTATAACGTTCCCGGTGTCAGCGGAGAACTGAAGTTCTCCCCAGAGGCGTTAGCCGGAATCTTTTTGGGCAAGATCACCACCTGGAATGATCCCGCCATTGCCAAGGCCAATCCTGGTGTCAATCTGCCCAACCAGAATATCATCGTGGTTCATCGCTCCGATGGCAGCGGCACCAGCTACATCTTCACCGACTATCTCTCTAAAGTGAGTACGGAGTGGGCGAATGGGCCGGGGAAGGGAACTTCCGTGAAGTGGCCCGTCGGTCTGGGCGGCAAGGGTAACGAAGGTGTCGCCGGAATGATCCGACAGATGCAGGGTGGGATCGGCTACATTGAGCTCATCTACGCGGTCCAAAACAAGATCGACTACGGCAGCGTGAAAAACGCTTCCGGAGCTTTCGTAAAAGCCTCCCTGGATAGCGTGACCGCCGCGGCAGCTTCTGCCAAGAGCATGCCCGCGGATTTCCGCGTATCCATCACCAACGCTCCGGGTAAGGACGCCTATCCCATCTCCAGCTTCACCTGGCTCCTGATTCCGGAAAAGTCCAAGGAAGCGGCCAAGGGCAAGATCCTTGCCGATTTCCTTACCTGGATGGTTGACGACGGCCAGAAGATGACCGCTGAGCTGACCTACGCGCCCCTGCCAGGGAATGTAGCGGAGAAGGTCAAAGGCGCGATCAAGTTAGTACAGTAGCGGGCAAACCGCAACTAGTAATGGACGACCGAGGGACGGGCTCTGAAGTCCGTGCCTCGGTCGTAGGTGTCTGCTACGATTCGAAAAGAGTGCCCGGCATCCCGTCCATCGGCTTCTGTTCTATACTGATTTTGATGAAGCGCATCCTGACGAGTACGGCGCTGTTGGCGGTTGTATTTTCATCTTCCCATCTCTACGCGGCGGAAAAGCAATTTGAAGCAGGCCGGATCGTTACGGTGGAAAAGAAATTCCACACGCGGGTTTTGTACTATCTGGTGAATACTCCCGTAACGCAGGATGATCCCTACTATGAAGTCTGGCTGCAGCTGGGCAATGTTGTCCTGTTGGCGGAATACACGCCACGGCACGCTGCCGACGAGCTGCCCGACGGCTGGAAGGATAATGCGGAAGTGCAGATGAAGATTACTGACAAGCATCATGTGTCAGTCAAGCAGCAAGGTGGAATGGAACTGCAGTTGTTGATCGTGAAACGCATGCTTGGGACCGCGCAGGCGGCGGCCCCCCAACCCCCATCGGTGAATAACTAAACGGAACTGATTGGGCATCCAGTAGTCTGCCGAAGAGTCAGTGTTCTCTGCTAGATCATGGCTCGCCTCGCGTTAGACAATCCGGCCTACTACATCAACCGGGAAGCCTCCTGGCTGGCTTTCAACCGCCGCGTCCTGGAAGAGGCGCAGGACGAGAAGAACCCCCTGCTCGAGCGCCTGAAGTTTCTTTCCATTTCGGCCAGCAACCTAGATGAATTTTTCGAAGTACGCGTGGCCGGTCTGGTTCAGCAGATTGAAGACGGATACACCGAAGCGGGACCGGATGGGCTGACCCTGGTCGAAGAGCGCGATGTAGTTTCCCGTGAGACTCATGAGTTTGTGGATGACCAGTATCACTGCTGGAACGACAAACTGCGTCCCGCGCTTTCTGACCATGGCATCCGCGTCCTAGGAATTCACGAACTGGATTCGCGTTCGCGCGCCTTCATTGAGGAGTACTGCGAGAAGGAACTCGATCTGCTGCTTACGCCGGTCACGGTGGACCCGGCGCATCCCTTTCCCCGAGTGATCAACAAGGCGCTATGCGTGGCGTTCCTGCTGCGCCGCCGGCGCCGTTCGGCGCTTACTTACACCGGCGTGGTCACAGTGCCGCGAGCCTTGCCGCGATTGGTGCGGCTGCCTGCGGACGGGACTGACGACTTCATTTTTCTTGCTGACCTGGTCGCTTTCCACGCCTCGCGGATGTATCACGGCTACGACATTGTTTCTTCGGCGGCATTCCGGGTCACCCGCAACAGCAATCTGTACCTGGCCGAAGAGGAGTCCCGCAACCTGCTGGAGTCGGTCCGCACTGAGCTGCATAATCGTCGCAAGGGCGATGCGGTACGACTGGAGATCGAGGCCGACGCCGATCCCGAAATCATCGAACGCCTGCGCACCAACTTCGAACTGGAACCCTGGCAGGTTTTTTCCGTCAATGGACCGGTGAATCTGTCGCGATTGTTCAACATCTACGAGCAGACCGCTCATCCGGATATCAAGTTCAAACCGTTTTCTCCGCGCGAGCTCCGGCTGACCGCCAAGTCGCAGGACCTGTTTGAGGAACTGCGCCGCCACGATATTTTGCTTCATCATCCCTTCGACTCTTACGATGCCGTGGTGTCGTTCATCGAGGCTGCGGCCCAGGACCCGCGGGTGCTTTCGATCAAGCAGACGCTATACCGCACCAACGAGCAGTCGCTGATCGTTCCAGCCTTGATTTCGGCTGCGGAAAAGAAGGAAGTAACCGCAGTGGTGGAGTTGAAAGCGCGCTTCGATGAAGATACCAACATTCGCTGGGCCCGCGATCTCGAGGATGCCGGAGTACAGGTGTTCCACGGGCTGGTTGGGTTGAAGACGCACTGCAAGCTGTCGCTGCTGGTGCGGCGCGATTCCGATGGCGTGACCCGCCGATATGCCCACCTGGGGACGGGAAACTACAATGCGAATACAGCGCGGATCTACACCGACTTGAGTTTGCTCACCGCCGACCCGGAGATCACCGGGGCAGTGCATGACGTTTTCAGTTTTCTCACCGCATACGCCGAGCACCCCAACTACGAGCCCTTGCTGGTGGCCCCACTGGATTTGGCGGAACGATGTCTGGGGCTGATTGAGCGGGAAGCCGATCATGCGCGTCACGGGCACCCCGCCCGCATTATTGCCAAGATGAATGCCTTGCTCGACAAAAACATCATCATGGCGCTGTATCGAGCCTCGCAGGCGGGAGTGGAGATTGACTTGATCGTGCGAGGCATGTGCGCGCTGCGGCCCGGTGTGCGCGGGGTGAGCGACCGCATACGCGTGCGCAGCATCGTCGGCCGCTTTCTTGAGCACAGCCGCATTTTTCAGTTTGCCAACGGGGGTGAGGAAGAAGTTTATCTCAGCAGCGCCGACTGGATGCCGCGCAACCTCTACGAACGCGTGGAAGTCATGTTTCCTCTGAAAGACGCGCTGGCCCGGGAGCGAGTGCGGCATGAAATTCTGGACGCTTACCTGGTGGACAACGTGAAGTCGCGGGTACTCCAGAAAGATGCCATCTATGTGCGCAGCTGGCAATCGGAGGGGAAGCGTAGGCCGCCAGTGGGAGCACAAGCTTTCAGTGCGCAGGATTTCTTGCTGGGACTGGCCGAAGGCAAACAGACGGCGGAAGCCATGCCCATACCCGCACCTCGCAGGGCCCGCCGCGTTTTATTGGATAAGGAACGGTAGACCGAAATGATTCTCTATTTCCTGCGTCACGCCAGCGCCGGCGAACCGGTTAGCAATCTCAAGAAAGATGAGAAGCGCGCGCTGGACGAAACCGGAATCGAGCAGTGCGGCTACGTGGGCCGTGCCCTGGCTGCGTTAGACGTCCAGGTGGAAGTTATTATTTCCAGTCCCTTGAAGCGGGCGGCGCAGACCGCCTCGCTTGTAGGCAATGAAATGGGTCACGAGGGCAAGCTGCAGCTGGAAGATGCGTTGCGACCCACCGCCTCGTTCGCGGATTTCCGCAAGATGCTCGACAAGTACGCCCGGCATGACGCCATCCTGGTGGTTGGCCACAACCCGACCCTGAGCGAATTTCTGGGCCGGACCATCAGCGAAAACGGCTGTGAAGCGGTGATTGACCTAAAGAAGGGCGCGGTGGCGCGGGCGGAAATGAATCGCAATGCCGCATCCCTGACCTGGTGCCTCACGCCCAAGATTTTGCGCACGCTCTACACCGCCGCGGCGGAAAGCTCGCGACCGAAAACCTCCCGGAAGTAGTCTTTCTCCTTTTCCACCGCCCACAATTCCAGGTCTACGGAGGCACGCGGCTTGGCCCGCAGGGTCAATTTGACCTCGCCCCGGCTTACCCGCACGTGGGCTCCACGCACCGCGCCGCTGCGTCCAAGATTGAGCGCGCGCGCCAGTCGCAGCAGGAGGGAGGCTTTGCGCACAAATTCCCGGTCTGTCGGCGGCAGGATTTTTATGTATGTGTCTCCCGCTGCGGGCCGCGACTTGCCGAGATACCGTGCCGTAGCGGCGATGATTCGCCTTTGCTCCGGAGTGTATCCCAGAATTTCCGAGTTGGCGATGATGTAGTAGGCGTGCCGGTGCCTCCCGTTGCGATTGACGTAGTCGCCGACCTCATACACCATCGCTGCCGCGGACAACCATTCCGCATAGTCGGGCGGCAGTCGGTGCAGCGATTTCAAAGTCTTGAACAGGTGCATGGCGAATTGCCGGACTTGCAGCGCATGGTCCATATCCACGCGGTAATGGGCTACAGCGGCGCGGATTGAGTCCCAGCGCTCCGATTCGATGTGCTTCCCGGAGCGAGTGCTGCGATCGTACTCCGCTGCCATTTGCGCCAGCAGTCCGTCACGCAATCCCAGCGGGGAATAGCGGAAGCCCGGCAAGTGGCAGCGTTCGAGAAGTTCGGCGTAGACCACGGCGCCGGCTACCACGATCTCAGCCCGCCGCGGTCCGACTCCGGAAAGTTTCTTGCGCTCGGCCAGGGGCAGGCGCGCCAGCATCTTGGCAATGGGGCGCATCTGGGTGCGCGAGACCGCGGTGGCGCGCGCACCTTTGGTCTTGTACAAGCCGTGACAGACCGCCGCCAGGGAAGCTGCCGTGCCCGAGGTGGCAATCACGATTTTCGGCCGGGACCTGGCAATCCGATCGGAAATCCGCCCAATTTCTCTTTCCACAAATCCGCGCAGACGCCGCAACTCCGCCTTGCGGGCTGGATCGTGGGCCAAAAACTCGTTGGTCAGACGCACCGCTCCCAGAGGCAGACTCACCGTGTCGCGAATGTGGCCTTTGCCGGAGATGGTCAGTTCACAGCTCCCACCACCCAGGTCGACCATAAGGGTGGTCGCGGCGCTGACCCGCAGACTGGAAACCAGGCCCAGGTGAATCAACCGCGCCTCTTCCAGCCCGGAGATAATCTCGACTTTCCACCCCGTGGCCGAATGCACCCACTCGAGGAAGGCACGCGAGTTACGCGCATCGCGCAAGGCGCTGGTCGCCACCACGCGCACGGTGTCCGCGCCTTCGTGCTGCACGGCACGGTGGAAGCGCCGGAGCGCCTTGACGGTATCGTCGATGGCGTCGGGGGAGAGGAACCCGGTCCGGAACACGCTGTCCCCTAGGCGAGTGACTTGGCGGTCTTCATGAATTTCGAGCAGGCGGCGCCCGGAAAGACGGGAGATTTTCAGACGAACCGAGTTCGATCCGATATCGACCGCGGCTAAAGTCGGCATGGCAAGGGAAATAGTGTAACGCGTGCGCTGGTGATGTGGGCAAGAATGGCTAGCGTGGGGTCTTGAATGGATCCAGAACCTGGACTCCAAGCTGCTTGAAAATCTCTTTCGTTCCGGGTAGCGACGGTCAAGCGGTGAATACGGGCGGTCGCGGCGATCATGACGTCTTCGAGCAGAGGTTCCGCCTTGCCCTCCATGAGACGGGCCCACTCGCGAAAGCACCGTGCGTCCCTGGGTGTAAAACCTGGGAGGACTCTGCCAGTTGGTCAACCCAAAGTTCGATCTCGGCTGCTCTCACAGGGTTCTGGCGGCGGTTGAGTTCCACGCCGGTCTGCAGTTCACCGATGGTTACGGCGGAGAGATAAATCTGGTCCACCCGCAATTCGTTGATCCAGGAGAGCACCCCGCCGTGGGGTTTCGTTTTTCCGTAACTCCGATACTACGTTGGTGTCGAGCAGGTAGTGGTTCAACTGAACTCCACGGGTGGTCGTCGTCGCAGCTTACGACGTTCCGGTACCAAGTCCTGAAACCGTGGGCCAGAGTCAAGAAGGAGAGCCTTCAGGCTTGGCCGGGATGACTCCTGCAGACGGCGCCATTCGTTGATAGGAACCAATACGCCCGCCGCAATCCCTCGCCGGGTCACCACTTGGGGGCCGTCCTTGAGCGTGATATTTAGCAGCTCTCGACGGGTTTGCTATGCTACGCCGATGCCGCGCGCATTTCTCATTGACACCGACGTAGCCTCTGACGACGCCGTCGCCCTCATCATGACGCTTCGCGCTCCCGACATAAGGGTAGTCGCGATCACGACCGTGGCGGGAAATGTCGAGGTCGAACAGGCGACTCGCAATGCGCTTTACACAGTGGAACTCTGCGGAGCTAGAGTCCCGGTCTTTGTCGGCGCGGAGAAGCCGCTGCTGCGCGTCCATCAGAGTGCGACCTGGTTCCATGGTCGCGACGGGCTGGGAGATCACGGTTATCCCACACCGCGCCAGGAGCCGGAAAAATTACACGCCGTCGACGCGATGATCGAAGCCATCGAAGCCAATCCTGGAATCGTGGTGGTCACTCTTGGGCCGCTCACCAATCTTGCCCTGGCGGTGACTCGCAAACCCGGTCTCGCGGCCCGGGTAGGCCGCTGTGTGGTGATGGGAGGCGCACCTTGCTGTGAAGGCAACGTGACTCCGGCGGCGGAGTACAACATCTGGGTCGATCCCGAAGCGGCGCGGATGGTAATGCTCAGCGGGCTTCCCGTAGAGTTGGTCGGCTGGCAAACCTGCCGCGGAGACGCCGTCCTCAACGAGACCGACATCGCGCATGTCCTGGGGTTCAAGAACGAACTTGCTCGCTTTGCCATCGAGTGCAACAGCCGCGCACGCGAGGCCTACAGGGAACAGACAGGGGAAGACGGCATCTCGTTGCCGGATCCGGTTGCCATGAGCATTGCGCTCGATCCGACGATCGGAAACCAGTGGAGCGAACACTACGTGGATGTGGAGATCCGCAGCGAATTAACGCGCGGTATGACGGTTGTGGATCGCCTGAATGTGGCGGCGGATGAACGGAATCAGGCGGTCTGGGCTGACGCATTGCGGAAGGGAAGCAAGACCAAGGTCTGCTGGACGATTGACCACCGGCGCTGGAAGGAAGCCTTGTTTTTGGCGCTGCGGTAACTCAGCACAGTCCCG
>CATPBJ010000076.1 GCA_955652395.1 uncultured Terriglobales bacterium
GCAAAAAAGTTGGCGGCATGCAGTACGGCGCCCTTCTCTGTGGGAGCGAAATTATCGCCATGAGTAAGAACGTCGCGCAAGGCCAGCGAGCCGTGCTCGAAACGGGGCATGGAACTCTGCCAATCGCCTATGAACATGTCGATTCGCCGGTCGCGCGCCTGTCCTAGTGGGGAAGGAAAAACAGAGCAGAGTCCCCCCAAAATCTCGCTGGACACTTAGGAGGTCCGCACCATGAAACTGATTCGATTTGGCGAGCCGGGCAAGGAAAAGCCGGGGGCGCTTGTGCAAGATGGCAGTCGCATCGACGCATCCGGCCTCGGCTTGGACTACAACGAGGCGTTTTTTGGAAATAACGGTCTGAAGGAACTCGATTCCTGGCTGCAGAAGAACGCTCCGTCTGCGCCTCGCGTAGCCTCATCGGTGCGCCTGGGACCCCCCGTTTGCCGGCCCAGCAAGATCGTTTGCATCGGACTCAATTACCGGGATCACGCGGCCGAAACCAAGGCAGAGCCGCCGAAAGAGCCAGTCATCTTCTTTAAAGCGACCACGTCTCTGGTGGGACCAAATGACGACTTGGTCAGACCTTTGACCTCAACCAAGGTGGACTGGGAGGTTGAGCTGGCGGTAGTCATCGGAAGGAAGGCTTCGTACGTTTCCCAAGAGAAGGCTCTCGACCATGTCGCCGGTTATGCTCTGCACAACGACTATTCCGAGCGCAGCTTTCAGCTGGAGCGGGGCGGACAGTGGGTCAAGGGAAAGAGCGCGGACACATTCGCTCCCTTAGGCCCGTTCCTCGCAACCCCTGATGAGATACCGAATGTGGGCAATCTCAAGATGTGGCTCAAGGTGAATGGCAATGTCCGGCAGAACGGTTCCACCTCGAACATGATTTTTGATGTGGCGACGCTGGTTTCTTACGTCAGCCAGTTCATGACCCTTCTTCCCGGAGATGTGATCAGCACCGGAACGCCGGCTGGAGTGGGTATGGGCATGAAGCCGCCGACGTATCTGAACGCGGGTGATGTCGTAGAGCTGGGGATCGAGGGTCTAGGGGAATCGCGGCAAGCAGTCAAGGAATACATGTAGCCCTGCACGTCGGCGTTCAACGGCGGTTTTGTATGCGTGATCGATGCAATCATGGCTGGCGATCACACGATTCGAGGGCGATTTCTGGACCAGGTTCGCGATTATGAACTTTGCCGGAGAAATGAGCATGACGGATTCCAGCCACGTGCGCTGGTTCCTCATCGGCTGGCTATTCATGTTAAGTGCCGTTGCCTTCCTGGATCGGGTAAACATTTCGATTGCCGGAAGCTCCCTCGCCGCAGCCTACCATCTGAGCAATGTCCAACTGGGATGGGTATTCAGCGCCTTCCTCGCCGGCTACGCTCTTTTCCAGACACCCGGCGGAAGACTCGCCGACCGTCTGGGCCCGCGCCGGGTGCTCGCCGCAGGAGTGATCTGGTGGGGGATCTTCACCGCGCTGACCGCCGCAGTTCCGACGGGCATTAGAGGCGCTCTGTTCTGGTTTGTCTCCATACGCTTCTTGTTGGGAACCGGAGAAGCGGTGGTCTATCCGGCTTCCAATCAATTCGTGGCGCGCTGGATACCGACCCAGGAACGTGGAATCGCGAATGGCTGGATTTTCGCCGGAGTGGGTGCCGGTGCAGGCCTCTCGCCTCCGTTGATTACGTACATCATGCTGCACTACGGTTGGAGAGCGTCTTTCTGGGTGTGCGCCGTGATCGGGCTGGTGGCCGGGCTGGTGTGGTTCATCGCAGCGCGGGACACTCCGGAAGAGCACTCCTTGGTTTCGGAAGCAGAGCTCGCATTCATTCGTTCGGGGCTCGCTGCTGAGAGAGCACGGCGAGCGCTGGTCCCATGGGGAACAGTTCTCAAGAGCAAAGAGGTGCTGGCGATCACTCTCAGCTACTTCTCCTTCGGCTATGTGGCCTGGATATTCTTCAGTTGGTTTTATATCTACCTGGCTCAGGTCCGGGGCCTGAACCTGAAGGCCAGTGCGTTTTACGCCATGCTGCCGTTTCTGGCCATGGCGGCCTGCTGTCCGCTGGGAGGAACGATCAGCGACCGGCTTACACGCATCTATGGTCCCCGGGTTGGGCGTTGCTATCTGGCGGCAGTGGTCATTGCCGTGGCAGCCATATTTCTGGTGCTTGGCGCCGAAGTCCAGAGTGCACAGCTGGCCAGCGTCGTGTTAGCGGGAGGAGCCGGAGCGTTGTATCTGGCGCAGAGCTCCTTCTGGTCGGTGACGGCGGATATCGCGGGTTCGTCTTCCGGGTCGGTTTCGGGCTTCATGAATATGGGGGCACAGATCGGTGGCGCGCTGACCGCTTCGCTGACGCCGGCGATTGCAAGCCACTTCGGCTGGACAGCCTCATTCCTGGTGGCAGCGGCGTTATGCCTGATAGGTGCGGCGGCCTGGATGGTCGTCGATCCCAAGCGAACACTTGAAGCGGCCCCGGTTGGGGCAGCCGCTATTTCCCTGCCATAAACGCGACACGCGCCACAAGATCTAGGCAGAGCGACGCGCACAAGCGCGTTACTTCGACGGCGTATGCTCAAAAGGAAGCTCCGTAAATCGCGCCTTTTCGATCTCGATCACGAGCGCGACTCTTCCTTCAGGGCTGCGAAACGGAAACGGCTTGTTTGTGTACTTGAGCGAGATGGGGTCGATGTACTTGAAGTCGCCATCAGGACGGCGCTCGACCACCCGGCCACGAAGCTGGGCTTCCTTGTAGGGATCGCGGAAATCGACGATGGAGAGCGAGACACGCGGATCACGTCGAGTGTTCTTCGCTTTGAGCGAGCCTTCCCCAGTGCAGATCAGGATGCGGTCAACTTCACGGCCTACCCAAACGGGGACGCTCTGCGGTGACCCGTCAGGCATCAGGGTCGCGAGATGGGCGAAGTTGGGACCATCGAGCAAAGCTTTGACTTCGTTGGAAAGTGGCATCGCCATGAGGACTCTCCTTGATATGGGGGATTCGTGAACGATATGGGGGATTCATGAACAAATCTATCACTTTCATGTGAGACGGATGAAAGGGGGCGGGAGAGTTCGTATTATGCTGCACTATGAAAAAGACGAAGATGCGGAGATTGGAGAATACCCGCGCATGTTGTTGATTGGTCGGAGCGAGAGGATTTGAAGGTCCGACCCCCCTGGTTTCGAACCAGATTACAAGTCTTATCGAAATCTGTGGGATTTTCGCGTTTCCCTGTGAAGCCCAGTGCTACCGTCGATTGTATGCAAAATGAACCGAGGCCGCAGAGCGTCCTCTGCTCGTAAATGCGAGTTTAGGCCTTGTATACAGGCGTCCACACCTGCATCGACGTGGCCTGTCGGTTCGCCCAGGCATAATAAGGAATGAAGGTCAGAGGCAAGCGCCTGCTCTTGGTCTGAATTCCACTGTAGCCTGAGTAGAGAACATTGGCGCTGGCGTCATTTTCATAGGCTCGCCCGGTGTGGCGAAGCACGACAACTCCGCCGAGCAGGTCTGTCTGAAGTTGGCTTTGAAATTTGTCCGACGGCGTATCGCCGAGATCCAGGGCTACGTTAATGAGTGAGACTCCCTGCGGCTGATCAAGCTCTTCCAGGCAATAAACCAGCGGACCCCGCTGCACGGCCACTCGTCCCGCGTCATCGGTCACCCGAGGGTTGGCCTGGATCACCTGCGGCGGCATCTCCATCCGCAGACGAATCACGTCGCCGGAAGACCACGTACGCTGGATCGGTACATACTCGCCGGGTTTAGCACCCGCGACTGCCTTGTTATTCACCGAAACCTGTGCACCCTCGGCCCAGCCGGGAATCCTCAGATAGAAGGTGAAATCGGATGGCTGCGCGGGGGCGACGGTAAGATCCACGCGTCCGTCCCACGGATAGTTCGTCTTCTGCGTGACCCTCAGGCCAGTACCGTTTTCCAGATGCCAACTGAGTTCGGAATCATTGTAGAGATGCACATAAATTCCGTCGCTGCTGGTGCTATAGAAATATCCCGGGAGAGATGCGAACGTGCGCTCGAGATTGGGTGGACAGCAGGTTGTGTCGTACCACTGGTTGCGAATCTTGTCGCCACCCGAGGGATCGAAGGCCAGCGGATTGCGATAGCAATACAGCGTTCCCTCGAGTGACATACCGGAATTGATTCCGTTGTAGAGCGCCCGCTCGATGATGTCGGCGTGTTTGGCCTCGCCGTCGGCAGCCAGCATGCGCCAGTTCCACATCATGTTGCCGATGGCCGCGCAGCTTTCACCGTAAGCGCGGGCGTTGGGAAGTTCGTAAGCCTCCCCAAAGGCTTCGCCTTCGGCGCGCGCCCCCACACCACCGGAGATGTACATCTGGCGCTGCGACAGGTCCTGCCACAGGGCGGTCAGCGTCTTCCAGTAGGCGGGATCGCCGGTTTCGAGGTAATAGTCCGTCGCACCGCAACAGGCGTACATGGCGCGCACCGCGTGGCCTTGCAGCTTGGTACGAGCGGTGAAAGGCGTGCCGCTGAACATATAGATGGTTCGGCGTTCGGGGAACTTCGCGCGTTCGTCTCCGTGCAGAATGTACCCGGCAAGTTCGAGCTGTCGCTTGTCGCCGGTGATGCGATAAAGCTCAATCAGAGCAAGTTCGATCTCGGGGTGGCCAGACACGATCGGCTTCTTCGGCGCGGCACCGTAGTTAGGAATGAGGAAGTCATTAACGAAACGGATGCCGGCATCCAACAGGGTGCGGTCGCCCGTACCGCGATAATAGGCAATCGCACCCTGCAACATGTGTCCAATACAGTAAAGTTCGTGGCCGGTCGACTGCGTCTCCGGCGTCATGCGATCGGAACTGCGATCTCCCACATAGTAAGTATTGAGGTAGCCGCTCGGTTCCTGGACGGCAACGACCTCGTCGATCATTTTCCGGGTCATGGCCCGAAGCTCAGGACGGTCACCGGACTGGAGTACGAAGCCGACCGCCTCGGTCCATTTGTAGATGTCGGAGTCGGAGTATACAGGCCCGATCTGAGCCGCGTTGTTCTTGCCCACCAGGCGGCGAAAATTGTTCATGCGCCCATTGGCTTCGAGCAGATCGTGCATGGTGGGAATGCTTTTCGTCACGTTGATCTCCCGGCGGCCAGCCCAGAACCCGCTGGGTATGGTCACAGCGCGCACCGGGATGTCATGCAGTTTGGCGTGCGGAGACTTAGCCAGATTCTCTATCCCTTGGTCTTTCCAGCCAGGGCTGTCGGTAAGAGCAACGGCTGCTTGCTGCATCATTGCGGCGGGCGAGGAGGCTCGAGAAATGCCGGCAAGGCCAGGCTGAGCCGGAAGCGACGAAATCGCGGCCACCGACATGGCGGAGGTCACGAACTGCCTGCGCGAGACCTTCCTGGAATCGACCATGGAATCCCCCTTACGGATGTTTACAGCGTGCCGTCTCCGCAGTGTGGTGCGGTGCAGTCCGCTAGCGAGTGGCTGCGCGGCGAAAGCTGCCGCGGGAATTATAACGCAATCGTGGAAATCGTTTACTCCACCTAATCAGCCTACATTCACGCCCACTAAACGGTCCGGAGCGACTCTGGCTAAACATCTGGCGGGACGTCGCGCTCCGGCGAGATTACGTTTACCGGTTTTGCGCTATCATGCTCTCGATCATTCGGGCCAAGGGCACCTCTGCCGAGCGCGACTCATGACTAAAAAATGGAATCGCCGCCAAGTTTTGCAGCGCATGGCCGTTGCGGGTACTGCGCTGGCTCTTCGGGGAAGAGGCAGCATGCAGTTGCCCTCCAGCGCAGCGACCCGCAATCTTGAAATCCAAATTGCTCCTGTCAGTGACCACACCTTTCGACTAACAGTCTTTTCAAACGGCGGAAGTGTGGTGACGGATGGGTCTTTGGTGCAGGAAAACTGGGGGACTCCCATCGCACGCCTGCACGGAGACGTGCCTGCGCAAACCATTCGGACAGGAAATACGAGTGTGCGGATTTCTCTCCATCCACTCACGTTCAGCATCGCGGATGCAGCAGGAAAGAGCGTCCAACAACTATCGGTCGATGCTGAAACCGGGACTGTTTCCTTTGCGACTGGAAACTCTCCGCTACTGGGACTGGGCGAAGGCGGACCACAATTCGACCGTCGCGGTTCCACGGATCGAATGGTCAGCGGGCAAGGCGGTTATCGCCTGCCCACCCACGGCGGACGTGTGCCGATCCCCTGGCTCATCGGAACCGCCGGCTGGGCAATGTTCATTCATCAACCGTTTGGAACGTTCGACTTCAGCGGGCCGCAAAGCCGGTTCGTTCCGGGCCCAGAGGCCAAATGGCCGCTCGACATTTTCTTTGTCTGTTGCTCCGATCCGGCCACCATCATGGCCGAATACGCGCGCCTCACCGGCCACGCAGCGTTGCCGCCGCTGTGGAGCTTCGGCTATCAACAATCGCACCGCACGTTGGCCAGCCGTGAGGAGGTGCTGTCCGAGGCGAAGACATTTCGAGAGAAAAAGCTTCCCTGTGATGGGCTGATCTATCTTGGCACCGGCTTCTGTCCGTCAGGATGGAACACGGAGAATGGATCATTCGCCTGGAACGCACGCGTGTTTCCGGATCCAGAAGCGATGATCGAGCGCCTGCATCGTGATCACTTCCGGGTGGTGCTGCACGCCGTAATTCTCGCGGACAAGTTGCGAGGCGCGGCCAGCGATGCCTGCACCCTGTCGCGCTTCGACGAAGAAGAGGCAGGTTGCTATTGGAACGAACACCGCAAAGATTTCGCCATGGGCGTCGATGGCTGGTGGCCTGACGAAGGCGATCCGATGGGTATGGCTTCGCGGCTGGCACGAAACCGCATGTACTGGGAAGGAGCGCAGATTGACCGCCCCAATGAGCGTCCGTACGCGCTGCATCGCAACGGCTACGCCGGCATGCAACGCTACGGATCGTTCCTGTGGTCAGGCGATGTCTTTTCCACCTGGGAAACGCTGAAGACACAAGTACCGATCGCGATCAATACTTCGCTTACGGGCATTCCGTTTTGGGGCACGGACATCGGTGGCTTTGTGCCCACCAAAGAATTCACCGCCGAGCTTTATCTGCGTTGGTTTCAGTTTGGAGCATTCTGCACGCTGTTCCGCGCCCATGGTCGCGCCTGGAAGTTGCGCCTGCCTTGGGGATGGAACACCGGCGATCCCGGCCCCATCGAGATCAACAACTACAACGGAGCGGCCGTACCCGATGCCAGCCAGCTGCACAACCCGCAAGTCGAGCCTATCTGCCGCAGGTATCTCGAGCTTCGCTACCGGATGCTGCCTTATCTGTACAGCTCAGTGCATGAGTGCACGACCATCGGCATGCCGGTGATGCGCGCGCTGTGGCTGCACTATCCGGACGATCCGAAAGCGGTCGCTTGTGCCGACCAGTATTTGTGGGGACGGAACCTGCTGGTCGCGCCGGTGGTGGAAAAGGGCGCCACAGCCCGCCAGGTCCATCTCCCGAGCGGTGATTGGTATGATTTCTGGACCAACGAGCGCCTGGCGGGAGGCCGCGAGATCAGCCGCGCGGTGGACCTCGAAACCCTGCCGCTCTATGTGAGAGCGGGGGCGATTCTGCCGCTGGGGCCCGTGAAACAGTACACCGGAGAAACCTCCGATCAGCCGCTCACGCTTTCGGTCTATCCAGGGAAAGATTCTTCATTCCTCCTCTACGAGGACGACGGCAGTTCATTCAACTACCGCAAGGGGGAATGGATGGGAATCCAAATGGAGTGGAACGACGGACGCCGCTCGTTAAGCCTACGATTGGCTCCGGGCTCTCGCATGCTGCCACCACTGCGCAGAAATTTCGAAGTGAAGCTGGGAGAAACCGTCCGCCCCGTGCCTTTTGACGGCAGTCCGGTTGAGGTGGAGTTTTGAGGCCCAGCGGCCTTCGCGAAAGAATTTTCAGGCGATTCGGTGAGAAGATTTCGCATTGACAAAGCGCCGTGAGATTGCGTAGTTTCTGTTGGTAAACGATTTCTCAGCTTGCCCGAGGAGCCCTCCCATGGCTGCCGATTTCACTCGCCGGAACTTTCTTAAAGCCTCCACTGCCGTAACCGCTGCCACTTACGCTGCGCGTGTTATGCCTATCTGGGCCGCCACCGGACGAGGCTCGGTCGCCGTCACCACTCCGCTGGAAACGTTTCCCTATTCCGATGTGGAGCTCCTCGCCGGCCCTATGAAGCGCCAGTTCGACGAAAATCATGCCCTCTTTTTGAACCTGGACGACGACCGCCTGCTCAAAGTCTTCCGCCAGGTTGCCGGTCTGCCCGCGCCCGGCGAAGACATGGGCGGCTGGTATGACCTCACCGGCTTCAGCTTGACCCGCAATGACTTCCACGGCTTCATTGCCGGCCATACCTTAGGACAATACGTTTCAGGCCTGGCCCGCGCTTATGCCGTCACGGGGTCGGAACCAACCCGCGCTAAGGTAAATCGTTTGGTCAAGGGCTACGCCCAGACGCTTGATCCCAAAGCCAAATTCTTCGTTGATTACCGTTTGCCGGGCTACACCTACGACAAGCTTTCCTGCGGTCTGATCGACGCCCACGAGTTTGCTCGCGATCCCATGGCGATGGAGGTGCATGAAAGACTCACCCGCGCCATCGTCGCCTATCTGCCAGAGAAAGCGCTTTCGCGGGCCGAGCAGCGCGCCCGCCCGCACCAGGACACCGCTTACACCTGGGATGAGTCCTACACCCTTCCGGAAAATCTTTTTCTCGCCTACCAGCGCACCGGAAAAGTTCTCTATCGCGAGATGGCAAAACGCTATCTGGAAGACGACACTTACTTCGGCCCCCTTTCTCAGGGCAACAATGTGCTTCCCTTCGAGCATGCCTACAGCCACGTGAACGCTTTCAGCTCCGCCATGCAGGCCTATCTGACTCTGGGCAGCGAAACGCATCTGCGCGCCGCACGGAATGGCTTCGAGATGCTGCAGACTACACAGAGCTTTGCTACCGGTGGTTGGGGTCCGGATGAGGCCTTCGGGGAACCTGGCGTCGGACAGTTGGGAAATAGTTTGGCGTCCACGCACGCCAGTTTTGAAACACCCTGCGGCGCCTACGGACACTTCAAGATCACCCGCTACCTGTTGCGCGTCACCAAGGATTCCCGCTACGGCGACAGCATGGAACAGGTGCTCTACAACACCATCCTGGGCGCGTGGCCCATCCAGCCCGACGGCACTTCGTTCTACTACTCTGACTATGCCTTGACCGGAAAGAAAGGCTGGCACCGCGACAAGTGGCCGTGCTGCTCGGGAACTTTCCCGCAACTGGCGGCTGACTACCACATCAGCACCTATCTGCGGGCATCAGATGGCGTCTACGTTAACCTGTTCACTCCGTCCACCGTGCGTTGGAGTGATAGTGGAGGAAAATACAGCCTGACCCAGCAGACGAAATATCCGTTTGAAAACACGGTGCAGATCCAGGTTGCGGGTAGTCGTGCGGCCGAGTACACAATCTACGTCCGCATTCCGGCCTGGTCAGGATCCGATCCGGTTCTTTCCGTCAATGGCAAACATGTCTCCGACGCGGTGACGCCTGGAACATTCGCCGCTCTCAAACGCACCTGGAAAGACGGCGACCGCGTGGAACTCGAATTGCCCATGCCGCTGCGTCTACAGCCGGTGGATGCCAACCACCCGAAGTTGGTGGCGCTCATGCGAGGGCCGCTGGTTCTGTTCGCCGTGGCCGATTCGCAGCCCGCGTTCGATGGCGCCGAACTGCTGCGCGCTCAGCTGACGAACAATGCGGCCGGAGACTCGATCGCTAAATCGGTCGATGGCAAGCCAATCTCGATGCGTCCCTTCATGAACATCGACAAGGAAAGTTACAGCACGTACGTCCTGCTGAAGAGTTGACTCAAGCTTCCTGGCCATAGGAAGGGCCGGCCCACTTCATACGAAGCGGGCCGGCTCTTTTGGTTTGTGTTCAGCGACTCAGAACGAAATCTTGCCCCCCAGTTGCCAATATCTGGGGATACGAGCTTGCGTCGCTTTGCCGAAATTTCCATCCAGCAAGTGGGTATCAACAGTTGACAGGTTTGCGCGGTTGAAGAGATTGAAGACCTCAAACCGGAATTGGAAAGCGACTCTTTCGGTAATATGTGTGTCTTTGTAGAAGTTGATGTCCGTTTCGGCAAAGTTCGGTCCACGGAACTGGCCCGGCTTCTCGTTGCCTTCAGAACCGAAAGCGGGTGCGACGAATTGTCCCGGGGCAAAGACCCCATTGAGAAACGCGCTGCGAGTATTTTTCTGGCTATAATTGCCCGCATCCGGGTAGTCGAGGCCAATGCCATTAATTGCGCTGACCCCATCGGCGTTGTAGTCTCCGCTTCCAAGAGCGTAGCCCACAGCCGGGTTGGCAAGGGATGGACAAGGGGCCGGGTTTGCGCAGACCGGTTGATACGAGGCATTGTTGTCCACGGTGAAGGGATAACCCGACTGGAAGATGCTGGTGCCGCTGATTCCCCACCCGCCAGTTACGACGCCGACCGCTCCCTTTCCACCATTCAGGCCTTTCAGTTGATAGTTGAAGCTGAGAGAGAAACGGTTCGGGACGTCTTGCAGGGACGGCCCGTAAAACCGCGACGGATTCAGGGGGTCGGGGTACGCCCGGGCATCGTCCTGCGACCGGGAGCGAGTGTACGAAGCATCTACGAACCCGCGTGAAAAGTGTCCCCTGACGTCAAAGTACACGCCATTGTAGTTGGCATAGCGGGTGTTGTCGCTGTAGGTAATCGCACCGAAGCTGTGATTGAGTCGGGTCGGCACCTTGCTCTCGTTCTGGATCAGGTCGCCGGCAAAATTATTGATGTCGACTCCGTAACTGACAATGCCATTGGCATCGCCGTTGTCGACTATGTTGTAGGAATGGGACCCGGAATACCCAACGCTGGCCGCGAAGTTGTTCCCCAGTCTCCGCTCTACGGTTGCAGACCAGATATTCGACTTCGGTGATTTTAGCAGTGGGTTGATGCCGCCAATTGCAAAACCGGTGCCGGGCACTCCTCCTTGTGCGTTAAGCCCACCCTGGAACGTTGGGAAAGTAAATCCAAACGGGGGTTTGGCGCTGTTTCCGAGAACAAAAATAGGTGCTTGCGCGGTTGCTGTTCCACCCGCGAAGAAGGTCGGCAAAACCAGTCCCGGGGGACTGCCGCGGAATTCTTCCTGGACGTTGGCCTGGGTCAGCCAGTTGTTGTAGATGCCAAACCCGCCGCGCACCGCCCAATCGCCTTTCCCGGTTGGGTCCCAGGCTACACCGACGCGAGGACTGAACAGGTTGTTGACCGAGTGCAGCAGAGCATTGTGGGTAGGCTTAGCGAAGCCGTTCGCAATTTGCTCCTGCTTGGTCGTGCCGGTGCCCAGGTAGAAGTTTCCGAATACCGTTGTGTCACTCTTGGACCAAGGGTTGCCGCTGTCGTCATAGCGCAGGCCCAGGGTCAGAGTCAGATTTTTCCTGGCCTTCCAGGTATCTTGCACAAAAAGTCCAAAAGTTCTGGAAGCTGCATCCCAATTCCACAATTTCTGCTGACCGGTCGCGGGATCGTACATGATTCCGTTCTCATTGGTGGGGGCATCCTGCGCCAGCTTCAACAGATTGTCGAAGGCAAATTTTGGCTGCGACCACGGCCCCTGGAAGGGCTCGACGTCGTCGCCATACCAGCCTTCGTAACCGAACTTCAGTGTGTGTGCACCCTTAACGTGGGTGAGGACGTCGCGCCAGTGGTAGTTGTGTTGGATGAAGTCTCCTTGCGCGAAACCTACGCCGAAGGCCTGACCCGAATCCACATTGATGCCGTTTACCGATACCGAAGGTACGGTGTAATCCTTGGCTCCGCTGCCCAGAAGGCCTTCTACCCGGCTCACGCCGAAAGAGGCATCATTCAACGTGGTGGGAGAGAAGGTGTGCGTCCAGTTTGCCTGCCCGGCGACTTGCCAGGTCGGGTTCAAGGCGGAGAATTGCGGCATGGCCGAGGCGGCGCCGCTGGTTAGAAGAGTCCTGAAGAGGCTGGCATAGACTCGGTCACTCTTGAAGACCGAGTCCAGACGGGCAAAATACTGCGTGCCGTTCCGTATCTGGGTGGCGCCAAACGAGCCGGAATCGATCATGGGCAAGGCACAGGGAATGTTGCTCGTAGCGGCAGTTCCACAGCCGGTTGCGCCGGTGCCAAAAATGTCTTGCGCGGTTTTCGAAACGGCCACGCCGGATACATTGGCGGGCAAGTAGGTGGTGAGCAGATGCGTGCCTACGGTGTTGGGAAAATTCGTTTGAGCAAAGGCTGTGAACTGGGGATCTGCGAACGTCACCGATCCATTCGTGCTTTGGGATGACCGCAGCGGTTCCACGGCGAAATAGCCGAAGAGATGATGATTGTGCGGAATCACCGGACCGCCGATCGTAAAGCCCATGTTGTTGGAATGGAAGGGAAGGTAGGGACCCGAAAAGTACTGCCGCGCGTACATCCCCTGGTAATTAAAATAATCCGATGCTGAACCGTGGTATTGGTCCGTGCCGGATCGGGTGGTAAAAATAGTTTGCAGCCCGGCGGCGCGGCTGTACTCGCTCGTAAACAGATTCACCTGGATGCTGGTTTCCTGGATGGAGTCAGGTTGGGGCGTCAGATTCAAGACACCCTGGCGAATTCCACTGGTCACGTCGAGACCGTCGACAACGTACTGATTGTTGTTCTGGCCCTGACCGTTGGCGCTGGCGTCCACCTGCTCTTCGGTGGAGAAATTGTCGACGCCCGATCCTGGGCTGCCGGTCGCGCTTGTCCCCAATCCGGAGACCCCGGGCGCCAACGTCACCAGCGTGACTAGGTTGCGACCAACTACAGGCAACTGCGCCACCGCTTGATTCTCGAGAGTCAACTGAGTGCGGCTGTCGGCGGTGTCCACCACCGGTGTCTCGGCCGAAACGTTGACGGCCTCAGAAACGGCCCCGACTTTTAGAACGACGGGCACGTTCAGGGTCTGTTCGGTCAGCAGAGTCACATCCACCTGAGACTTGGCGAAGCCGGCAGCTTCGACCGTGACGCTGTATGAACCGGGCGCCAGGCTGCTAAAACGGTAGTTCCCCGAGCTGTCCGAGTTGGTCGTGGTGAGGACGTGAGTCGCAGTGCTCGTCAGGTCCACTTTAGCGTTGGGAACACTCGCCCCGCTTGGGTCCTGGACGGTTCCCTGAATGTTGGCGGTGAACTGACCGAAACCGGACCGGTTCGTGAGACTGACGAACACAACCAGAGCAAGACCAAAGCGGAACGTGGATTTGGTCAACATAGAGTTCCTCCCCGCACGACTATGAGTAAACGTTTACTCGTGATTCGAATTTATAGCCCTGCCCGCTCGGCACTGTCAAGATTTTTTTGAGGATCGGGTTGGACTAAACCGCGGAGCTTGCCCGCCGCCAGCTCAGCGGTAAAGTAAGCGATTAACCTTGCTCAAGGCGGTCCTTTTGGGCGACAACCCAAAAGCGGCCTCTTGCGCTTCGCGACTTTGATCGCCGATTCAGCCACGCCGGGCGGCGCCACCTTCACTCTGCACTTGGCTTCTGTTTCCCAACTCCGGCCTTGGCTGGAGCCGGTTTCGAACCACTCCCTTCGCGAAGTTTGAGCCACTGATTGCACGCTACCCCAGGGAATTGTTCCACCAGTCCGTTAGGCCAGTGCACCTCGATGTCAGCAGTTTTGGATGCTCCCAGTCCAAAATGCAGGCGGGGATCGTTGGCGGAATAGTAACTGGATTGGCTAAGCACTGCCTGTGCCTGCACCTTGCCGCCGTAGCGCACCAACACCCTTGCTCCAATCGCGCTGCGGTTCGATTTCACGCCTTCCAGCTTCACTTTGATCCAATTCTGATTCCCACCCAGGTCATTGCGCAGGAGCGAGGGCGGCTCATTCAGATTGACGATCAGGATATCGATATCGCCATCATTGTCGAAATCTCCGAAAGCGCATCCCCGGCTGCAATGCGCCTCCGCCACTCCCGGACCCGCCGGTTCCACCAGTTCTTCGAAGGTTCCGTTCCCCAGATTACGAAATACAGATCTCGGATTTTTGTTGGCGTACTGCGGCAACTTGCGCTCGACTTCCGGATACACACTACCGCTTACCAGAAACAAATCGGGATAGCCATCGTTGTCCAAGTCGATGATGCCGGCACCCCAACAGATGTAGCGAGTTTCCACCCCAATTCTTGAGGAGCGCGTGACGTCGTCGAAATTTCCCTTGCCATCATTGTGATAAAGACCGTTGGCATCGTCCGCGAAGTGGGTCTTGAACAAGTCGAGATGTCCATCCAGGTCATAGTCCCCGACGCCCACCCCCATACCGGCCTGTTCGGCGCCGTCATCGCTTAATGCCACACCCCGCATGACACCCTCCTCGCGGAAGGTGCCATCATGGTTGTTCATGAAGAGCAGGCTGGGAGTGGAATCGCAAGCTACGTAGATGTCCGGCCAAGCATCTTCGTCAAGGTCAGCCGCCACCACGGTCATGCCATAGCTCTCGGTCGCGGCGGCGATTCCCGCCTGCTGGCTCACGTCGGTAAACGTTCCATCGCCATTGTTGCGGTAGAGCGAATGCCTTCCCGTGGGCAGCCCGCGCGGACCGCACTCCACTGGAATTCCTTTCCAGTTGCAGTTCACGTTTTCTCCGGGCACGGGAGCACGCTCAAAAGAAAAGCGAATATAGTTGGAAACAAACAGATCGACATGCCCGTCCCGGTTGTAGTCGAGGAAACTGCACCCCGCACCCCAGCGCGTCTGCTCGCTCCACAATCCGGCCGCCTTGGTAACATCCGTAAAGGTTCCGTCGCCGTTGTTGCGGTAGAGCCGGTTTTGTCCGAAGTACGTACAGAAAAGGTCTTCGAAACCATCGTTGTTGTAATCGCCCACGCAGACTGCTGACGCCCATCCCACCGCCGTCAGTCCCGCCTTTTCGGTCACGTCCGTGAAGGTTCCATCGCGATTGTTCTTGTACAGGCGGTTCGTCGCGCCCGGTGGCGCTCCCTCCAGTCGCGTTCCCGAGAGAATGAAAATATCCATCCATCCGTCGTTGTCATAGTCGACGAAGGCGCAACCGCAACCCGTGGCTTCGAGAATGTATTTCTTGCTATCGATGCCCCCATTGATGACCGGCGCGGTCAGCCCGGCGCTTTCGGCCACGTCGACAAAGTGCGCGTGGAAGGGACGACCGGAAGGGGCCGGACGGGCCAAGGGTTTGGCGGTATGGGTCGCAACACCTTGCGCCAGAAGTCTCTCTGCCGCTGCCGAGATCGTCGAGCCCAGCATAATTCGGCCAAACGTACGGCGGGAGAAAGTCATTTTTCGGAAACAGATCCTCTGAGGAGGTAAGTGCACCCCAAGTTCTCAAATTATCCCACAGGTGTCAGCGAGTAAATGTTTTCTCACAAATGATCGATCGGGTGGATTGGTTGTGGCCGGGTCGCTTCTGCCGGTTGGGAATCTCCCTCGACCAATCTGTAGCGGTTGCGTTCGCCTTCGTCTTTCGCGGCCTGCTTGCGAAGCTCTGCCAGCCGCTTCAGTAGATCGGGAAGTTCTTTCTTGTCATCGGTCTTGCGCAATGCCTGAATCAGGCGATACACCGCCGTCTGGTCTTTGGGATTGATTTCCAAAGCTTTGCGGCACTCCGTGGCGGCCTCTTGATATTGACCAGATTGCAGGTACAGTTTCGCGAGAACGACGCGAGCGTCTCCCAGCGAAGGCTGCAAGGCGGCTGCTCGTTTCGCCGATCGCATGGCGGTCTTGAATTCAGGAGTGTTCGGCTCGGCCCCTTTTTGCGCCAGGAAGTCCGCCTGTAGGTAGAGCAGATAAGCATCGTCGGGCTTTCGCGCCAGCTTTGCCTGCACCGCGGCCAGGGCCCGGTCGAGATCATTCTGCTGTGCCGCTACCAGTCCCTGAGCTGCCGAGCTCAAAGACTGTCCGGGATCCATCTGGTGCGCCATTTCGAAGTCCGCCTCCGCTTTGTCGTAGTCGGCGAGCTGGACATAGAGAACGCCTCGCGCCAGATAGAGCGACGCAGTTTTCGGCTGCAAGCTGATGCCATCGCTGATTACATTGATGCCCACCTGGAACGACTGATGATTCAACGAAAGATTGGCAAAATCGATGTAGAAATTTGGATTGTGCGGATCCAGCAGGATGGCCTGGCGCAGCGCGCTGACTGCCTGAGGAGTGTCGCCCACGTCTTCATAGGCGCTGGAAGCAAGTTCCATGGCCTGCGCATCCGCCCGCCCTCCCTCGATAAGAGGTCGTAGGGTGGCAATGGCGTCCTGAGGCTTGTGCGCCATCAGCTGAATCGCGGCCACCAACTTTCGTTCACGCGGATCATCTGGCTTTAGCGCCAAGGACTTTTCAAAGACTTTGGTGGCAACATCGAACCGGCGCAGTCGAACCAGGCATGTCCCGTAGGCGTTTTGCGCATCGAATTGGGTATCCAGCAAAGAACCCGCAGCCTCAAAATGACTGACCGCCTCGGCGCAGTTACCTTCCCGAAATTGCAAGACTGCCAGCATGGCGTGAGCGGTCGGATCCGTCGGTCGCAACTTCAGCATACGTTTGAGCAGCGGCACCGCTTCCTGGCTGCCGGCGTCGTACTCGATCTGCGCGGCGCCGGCCAGGGCGGCGACGGCATCGGGAGATAATTTCAGCGCCTTCTCAAACGCGGCCAGTGCCTCTTTGTGATTACCCAGGTTGGCCCAGGCAATGCCCTGCAGGGTCCAGAGTCGCGAATCGCCTGGCGATTTCTGCAGTGCGGAACGGCTCAGCTGCACCGCCCGGTCGAATTCCCGGGCGCGCAGTGCCGCGGTAATGGCGTCGGTCGATGGTGTCTGCCCATGTGAGAAATGCACAAACAGGCAAGCTAGCAAGAGCAGAATTATTCCCGGCAGACGCATCATTCCTGCGTAGAGTACTCGATTCCTGAACGCAATTACAGTCCTCTCACGCTTCCTACTGCGGTTGCCACCATGGTCAACGCTCTCCAAGTCTTCTCGATGCCCTAATGAAGACACAGAAATGCTGGAGCCAGCGGGACAGCATCAAGCTTTTGTAAGTGGTAGTTTGTCGGGTGGGCCTGACCAGCAAACGGTATCCTCGGTAAAAGATCGCCCGTAGTCACGCCCTCGTTGGCAAGGGGTCGCCGCCCGCTTTTGCGGACACGAAACAACCGACCTCTGGGTCTCTAAGATTTCACTAGCAAGGCCGCAGTCAGTGGACGAAGTTGATCGCCACCGCCGGGTGATCGTGGCATGTGTGTTGTGAGCCGCCGGAATCACGCGGGTGCCCAGGAGCACGCCCAGATTGGATTTCCAAGTGTATTCGATCGCCGGCGCGAAGGCGAACACCTCGCTGGAGCCGGAGTTCAGGTGGATGGTGGGTGGACTCTGCACGCGGTTGAAATCGAGAGTGTCATGTCCGGTGGCACGGGCGTTGCCGTTGTGGCGGTATGTGGCGTCGAGCGCCAGCACCCAGCTCCGCGTCAGGCTTTATTCCCATGACGCGTCGACAAAGCCCTTGACCAGTGCTCAAGCGAACTTTCGAGAACCATTACCAAAATCCTCGGTTCGGTCCCTACTACTGTTTAGGTTCGGCTGACATGGTTCTTCCGATTGGAATCTTCGGCTCGCCTCTGACCCCCTGCCCCTGCGCGTACATCAAAAGATGGTTGCCAATAGTTCGACCATCTGGCTTTTCAGCGCCACTAGTTCCGCCTGCGTTGCTTCGTGCGTTTGCAAATTCGTCTCGGGTGGCATTTCTCTTGTGTCAAAGTTAGCAAGCGCGTGACCTCTTCCATTTTCATTGCGCATTTCAGTTGTGCTGTCGGCGAACCCGCAGGCTTGTCACCTGGAGCCGATGTTGGAGCGGCCGCGTTCTGACCAGACGGCGTCGCTGAACCCCTTCCTCCCGCCACTCGATCATGCATAGGGTTGGGGAATGGTGGATCGCGCTGCCCCCATTTATTCGCCGATTTGCTTCGCGCGGAAGGGCCTCGGGTGTATAAGGGGTGACCATCCGGGAAGTCAATTCGGGAGTGGAGGACAACGATGCTGAACGAAGCGACCATTGCCAGTTTCAAGGCCGGCCTGCGCGGAGGGCTGATCGAGCCTGGGGACCCAAGTTACGATGCCGCTCGTGCGGTGTACAACGGGATGATCGACCGACGCCCGCGCCTGATTGCGCGTTGCGCCGACGCGGCCGACGTCATGGCTGCGGTGAACTTCGGCCGCGGGCAGAAGCTGCTGGTGGCCGTCCGCGGCGGCGGGCACAACGCCGGCGGGCTGGGCGTGTGCGACGACGGTCTGGTGATTGATCTTTCGCCGATGAACTACGTGCGCGTGGACCACAAGAAGCGCACCGTGCTGGTTGGCGGAGGCGCCCTGTGGCGCGACGTGGATCATGCGACACACGCGTTCGGTCTGGCCGTACCCGCGGGCATCGTCGGGACGACCGGCGTGGGTGGGCTCACGCTGGGGGGCGGGATCGGTTATTTGACGAGGCGATATGGCCTGACGATCGACAGCCTGCTGGCCGTCGACATGGTGCTCGCCGACGGGCGGTTCGTCGCCGCCAGCGCAAGGGAAAATGCCGACCTGTTCTGGGCGGTCCGCGGCGGAGGTGGTAACTTTGGCGTGGTGACGTCATTTCTGTTCAAGGCGCACCCCGTGCACACCGATTACGCCGGGCCGATGCTGTGGCCGATGGAAGACGCGGAAGAGATGATGCGGTGGTACCGCGGCTTTAGCGTGAAGGCGCCTGCCGACATCTATGGGTTCTTCGCATTCCTCACGGTGCCGCCGGGGCCGCCATTCCCCGCGCATCTGCATAATAAGAAGATGTGCGGCATCGTGTGGTGCTACACCGGACGGATTCAGAAGGCAGCGAAGGTCTTCAAGCCGATCCGGAGCTTCAAGACTCCGGCGCTCGACATGGTGGGGCCGATTCCGCATCCGGTGCTGCAGGGCATGTTCGACGGTCTCTATCCGCCGGGCTTGCAGTGGTATTGGAAGGCCGATTTCGTACGCACGCTCCCCGACGAGTCCATCACGCTGCATCTGAAACACGCGGCGAAGCTGCCGACGATGCACTCGACGATGCACCTGTACCCGATCGATGGGGCGGCGAGCCGCGTCAAAAACAGCGCCACACCGTGGTGTTACCGCGACGCGATGTGGGCTGCCGTGATCGTCGGCGTCGATCCCGACCCAGCGAATAAGGAAAAAATCGCGACGTGGGCCAAGGACTACTGGAGCGCCCTGCATCCGTACTCGGCGGGCGGTGCGTACATCAACTTCATGATGGAGGAGGGCGAAGAGCGCATCCGCGCGACGTACGGCAAGAACTACGACCGATTGGCGAAGATCAAGAAGCGGTACGACCCGACAAACCTCTTCCAGGTGAATCAGAATATCAAGCCGGCGAAATAAACGAATATCCAACGCGGAGGATGTCGGCTAGCTCGAGGGGGTGGGCCGAGGGTTCACCTCGGCGCTGTGTGAAAAATGCGGCAAACAGTCTGGGATGCGCGCGCTTCGGGTGCGACCCTAGCCGACTCTAGGCAAGTTTTATCCTGGCCTCTATAAACCTTGCTCTCGGAGGACCTCTTGACTAAGTTTCACTGAAGCTTTCCATACTCCGCCTTGGCTTGTTTCAGGATGGGAATGTCGGGGTCCGCATCCTTCCACATGGCGAAGAAGTCTTGGTAGGCCGTCCGAGCACTCGCGGGGTCATGCTGCGCAACAAGCGCTCGGGCGAGGCCGAGTTGCGCCAGTGGGTAGTGAAAGGAGAATGGCAAGTCGTGACGCGCCAGGAATTTCCGGAATTCCTGGATCGCATCACCGGCTGTGCCACTGACGAACTGAGCGTCGCCGCGCAGCACGTGAGTGTGGAGCCAAGCGCCGTCTTCGTAAGGTTGTGCAGCGGCAAGCGTCTTAACCGCGACGGCGGGCTGGCCATGCCGCATTTGCAGCCGGGCCTGGATTCGAGGGACGATTACGTTCTGCAACAACGTGTCTTCGGGGCGCGCCTTGCGACCTTCGGCCATCAGCGCTTCGGCCTGCTTGTCCTGGCCGGCGGCCGCAAGGGCATCCGCGACCTGTGCCAGAAAATACGGTTCGTGCGACAAGGCCAGGGCTGAATCAATTTCCTCGGCTGCGCTGGAGGTGTACCCCAACTCGGCTTCGGCGTTCGCTTCCTGCATTAGCTGGGTTGCTGCATAATCCGACATGTTCAGGCGTTTGGCCACTTCGACCGCGCGCGCTCTCAACTCCCGCAGCCGCCCCACCTGGCCGAGCGCCGCCGCGTGCGAGGCTTCCTGGTCCAGCACGCGCAACTCACCTTCGGGGCTATTGGTACAAGTTCATGTGCTACCGCAACATTCTTATGAAAAGGTGTTCCGTCGTCAGGCTGTGCCGAAGGTTTTATTCCACTTCGCGAGGACGGCGCGAAGGAGTGACGGATAGACGACCAGCTTGCGGAACGGGTCGATCAGGGCCATGTAGATCGGCGTGAAGCGACTGACGCTGCGCACGTAAACGCCGAAATAGAAGCGGTACGCATTTGCCGTTTCGACAAGGGCGCTCAGCGCTGCGGCGTGGGCGGTGCGGTTGATCAGCTCAAGGAGCTGCTCGTTCTCGAAGCGGTATACGACGCGGAAAAGTCCCTCGCGCGTGCCCGCTGGCGCAAGGGATCTAGAGCGATCGGCGGTTGTCAGGCGGGTTGCGAAGGTTTCCCAGGCGGTTGGGGCCGGCTCGCGATCCCAGCCAAGCCGCCGGCCGACGAAGAGACGGATGTTCAGGAGCGCGCGCACGAGCGCCGGGGGTGGGCACGGACGTGCGTTTGCCGTCCGCAAGAACTCATCCAGCGTGATGCCGGAGCGCGCCCGCGGCAGATCGACGGCCCACACATCATGAAGCGGCACGCCGGCAAGAAAGTCGTGAACCCGCAGTGGCAGCCGTTCGAACTCTTGTGTCGAGATCTGGGGCA
>CATPBJ010000077.1 GCA_955652395.1 uncultured Terriglobales bacterium
GGCTAATTGTCTTCGCCTTAACTTGTTTACCCGCCGGATGAAAGCCCGAAACAAGTAAGCGGGCAAGTCGTGAACGTGGATGTCGTTTTGTGCTTGTTGACTTCGCAACACCCGAGAAACAGCCGCAGCCGATTCTTCAAGGAGATTTGTCGCTAGCGCCGGGTCGCCGACCAGCTTTTCCGCATAGTGGACTGCCCTTTGGCCGATTTCTTCTGCGGCATCAAGCACGACAGGTTCAATCGTTCTTCCGAGGGGATCTATAGGGCTAATTCGAAATCCCGCTTCAGATCGGAATTCCCCTGCCATGGTGAGCGTCCGGTGTTCGCAACTTAGAACTGGCGTTTAACTTCCGCGCACGATCGTTTTCAAAGGCTCCACAACACGCCTATTTAACGGCTCTGCACAACAATCTGTAAAAGAGTGCAATCTACGCGGCTTTTTGGAAAGCGACGAATTGGGTCTTGGTGGCTGCCAAGCGCTGCGCCTTCAGCAGCAAGTAATCGAGATCGCGATAGCCCCGACCACGGCGCAACAGCGCTTTGATGTTTGCGTTGACGGCTTCCACTACGCCCATCGGTACCTTGATTTTGCAATAGTTCAGGATTCCTTCCAGATGGTTCAGCAACATCCGCGCCAGCTTCTCCATAGGCTTGAGTCGCTGCCAGCGCAGCTGGTCAATCCAGCTTTGTAGATAACGCAGCATGGCTCCTTCATAGGTATAGTTCCACAGTCGATCCAAGCTCTCCTTCAACAGATAAGCCTTCATCACCCGGCGGTTAAGCGCGAACAGTTCGTTGAGCTGCCGTTTCTTGTTCCTGTTCAGATGAACCCAGCGGGTCAACAACAGCCAGTGCTTGCCCTTGATCAACTCCCGTGCCGCCCCACCCTTGCGGAAGAATTCCGCGCGCCGAACCTCGGCAACGGCTTCGTTGGCGTGCTTCATGACGTGGAACTTGTCGTAGATCAGGCGACACTGCGGAACCCACTGCTCCAGGCTCAAACGATAGGGCTCATGCATGTCCACGCAAGCGGCACCAATCGCACTCCGCTGAAAAGCGCTCAACTGTTTCTCCAAGAACTCATCCAGCGTTTCTTTCTTCCGTTCCCGCCCGAACCACAGCGGCTCACCCGTTTCCAGATTGCTCACCACCGTGAGGAACTTTTGCTTCTTCCCCAGATAGATCTCATCCACCCCCATCTGCCGCAACGCCGGCTTCCTTCGTCCCTCTGCCCAGCGCTTCAGATAGCGCAGATCGATGGCTCGGACCGTGCTCCCGGACAGCCCAAACTGTCGCGCCACACGCCGCACTGCCGCGCTCTCACAGGCCAATCCCACTGCCTCTTCGAAGCGCTTGCTGAACGGCGCCTTGCTCGGCAACTGCGGCACTTTCTCCGTCCTGACCCCGCAGTCCGGGCAGTGCACCCGATACAATTCCACCACCACCGTCGTCCGAAACTCGAAACAGGGCAGATCTCGTACCTCTCGCTCGTAGCTGTCATAGGCATCGGCCAGCTTCCGCCCACAGCCCGAGCAAACTAGTTTCCGGTTTCCACGCTTGCGCCGAACCCACAGCTTCAGGGTTTTTGCCTGCTCCTCGATTTCGTGGCGGTAGACCCGATACCCCGGCCACCCCAGTACTCTGGTCCAGTCGGTCTCTCTCATCCTGCCGAGTGTAACCAGAGTTCCCCAAAATCAAAACGCCCATTAAATCAGGAGGTGTTACAGATTCCTGCTCAGAGCCGGAATTCGTCAGTGTCCACGTTCATCTCGGAACCGGCGTAGATAATGTCGTCACTGACAATGTGCCAAGGCCGTGGGTGAGGGTTAAAGTCTATCGACCACTGGACCCCGGCGTTCCGCTCACACTCGCGGTAGCGCTGCACGACGCTGCGGTAAGTTGTTGAAGACTGCGGCTCGCTGCTCGAATTAAGTACCCGATTAAGCACCGTTCGTCCACGCCCTCAGCTTGTGAATCGCGTACGCCGGTGCAGACTTCGGAGTAAGTCCCGTGCGCGTTCCTGACGCGCCCGACGAGGAAGCTGGAGTTCTTCATCGTCCCGTGTTGCTGCCACATCATACTCAACGTTGAACCCTTTTGTGTACTCTTCCGCCCTGGACAAGACCCTGCTCAGATCCACTTGCGCACGCACAGAGACCAGAGGCTTCAATGGACTGCCAATGAATTGCTGCGTCTCTTGGTACAAAACGTGCGACCAGCCAAGCGCTCCCATCAAAACGTGGGGCCGTCGTTAGTGTCGTTGAAGCGAAAATCGATCGAGCACCCGTTGATGCGCAAGTACCAAACGTACAAAACAACCAAGGCCAGTGCCTGGTAATTTGCGTTGCGGCACCCCGTAAAATCGATTAACACGTCTGTATTTTCAGGCTCCAGTTGAACACGCCCAGGGTGGCGTTAAAGTCGTGTACCGCATGAGTTCTGAAGCTGAAATTAGTTGGCAGTTCAATCACGACGAATGGTTGCCAACCCGTTTTCGAGTCGGAGGCATAGCTGTCAAGCGTCCTCTCTTCATCGGTCCCTTCGATCCCGGAGTTCTGCGTCAATGCAGATGACCAGTCATGGATTGCCGAGAGCGCGCGTCGGGCCTTGACATCCTCGCCATTTCCGTCCCACACAATCAAGACGACGATTCAACGGCGTTTCTGACGGGACGAAAGAGAAAACCATTGGGGGGTCTCACGCTTATGTTTCCCGACGACTACCTGATGTGTGGTAGTTTGCGGTTTCCTGAACCGACCGGATTCATTCTCTTCCGATTTCGTCCTTCCTTTTGCCAGCCTCACAGCGGCATTTCTTTATTTCTATTGTCCAGCATCCTTATTATGCCAAAATGATTATGTCAAAATGCGAGAGTACAAGATAGCAGGGTGGGCGCAGACGGTCTAAGCTGAAAGGGGTTGCCATGGAAAGGCGTGAGTTCTTAAAGATGGGAACGGCGGCGGGTTTGGTAAGCTCGGCCAAGATGCTCGAACCCCTCGCGCAGGCGGGGCAAGCTGGCAATAGCGCAAAGCCGATTCCGAAAAGGAAGTTAGGCAAGACCGGCGAGGAACTTTCCATCATCGGCTTCGCGGGCATCGTGGTCATGGAAAACAGCCCGTCATTTGCCAGCAATATCGTGGCGGAAGCAGTGGACCGGGGGATCAACTACTTTGACGTGGCGCCCACCTATGGCGATGCACAGGAACGCCTGGGGCTGGCGCTCGAACCCTACCGCAACAAGGTCTTCCTGGCTTGCAAGCAAGAAGACTGGACCAGGGACGGTTCTGCCAAGTTGCTGGACGAGTCTCTGCGGCTGCTCCGCACCGACCACGTGGATCTCTACCAATTTCACGCGCTGTCGAAGATGTCAGACCTTGAACAGATCTTCGGTCCCAACGGCGCCATGGAAACCTTCGAGGCTGCCAAAAAGGCGGGCAAGCTGCGTTTCATTGGTTTCTCTGCCCACTCGGTGGAAGTGGCTCTTTCCGCAATGGACCGCTATCACTTCGACACGATTCTGTTCCCGCTTAACTTTGTCCTTTACTCCCAGGCCAATTTTGGACCGCAAGTGCTCCAGAAGGCCCGGCAGAAGGAAATGGGCGTCCTGGCCTTGAAAGGGATGGCCAAGACAACCTGGCCTGCCTCCGAAAAGAGTGGCCACCCCCATCCTAAGTGCTGGTACGAACCGGCGGCCTTCCCGGAAGAAGCCGCTTTGGGTCTGCGCTGGACGCTATCCCAGCCGGTCACGGCCGCAATTCCTCCCGGAGATGAGAGATACTTCCGGCTGGGGATGGACATCGGTCAGGATTTCCAACCCGTCACGGAGACCGAGCAGCAGCGGCTCCTCGCGGGAGCTGTAGGGGTCAATCCTATTTTCCATCTCGAGACCGCTTAGTCTGTGGGGGCGCCCCAGGCTCGCCGTTTTTGCGAAAAGTCGGGCGATAGACCCCGCAGAGGATTTTGGGTAGATACTCCGGTGCCCGGACGATACAGTAATGGATCAACACCCCGACAAGTAATGGCATGCGTCGGTTTTCCCGATTTATTTTTTACCGGCCTTCACCTTCGCCCACCTTGCCCGCTGAGCGGCTGCGATTTTCCTACGACCTGCTGCTGACATTGTGCGCTTAGGCCTCGCCGCACCTTTTTGAGTGTTCGAACCCCTTTTTGCCCATCGCGCTTTCTGCGCGAGGCTGATCTTTCCGCGAGCAGCAGCCGATAGAGTACGCCGCTTCCGGACTGGACTCCTACCCGTCAGGTTTCCAAGAGCGGCCAACGCCCCGCCCAGACGCTTTACTTCTCCTTCGGCTTTAGCATGTGCCTTCTTCAACTGCTGGACTACTCCAGACAGATTTGCCATGAAGTTCCCCCTCGGGAGGGGATTGTATCAGGACAACCCGGAGGCTAGGCCCACCTTACTGGATCCCGCAGGCTCCAAGAAGAATGTAGACAAGATTCAAAGCGTTCAGGGGCGGTCCTTGCTGTCCATTGAACGATGAGTTTGATTGGATCGTTACTTCTTCGACCACCATTGTTTCCATTTGTAGTACAGCCGGAATTCATTTGCTCTCGGATGTTCAGACCAGCTTGTTAAGTCTTCCCAGCTAACTCTTCGCATAGTTAAAGCAGCGTCGCAAGGGGAGTCAATGGCAAATGGTAAATGCCAGACGACACTGACCACCAAACCGGCGCTCTCCAAAGATTGCGCGAGCAACGCCGTCGCAGAATTCTTTTCGAAGTTGAGTTGTGATTTATTTCCGCTTAAACCCTGTCCCAATCCTTCCCCTGAGCGCCATTTAGCCTCGCCGAAAACAATCGTCCGTCGCCTTGGATAAAGAAGTCAATCTCGGGGCCGCCCATGCCTTGAGTATCCGGGTGCGGTACCCGCGCTCTTTCCTTATCGCGCTTGGAGGGAATGATGCGGGTAAGAAAGCTTATTTGGGCTTCAAATTCTGGATCATTTACATTTGGCTCTCGCGGGATCGCTTCTTCTAAGGGTCTCGTTGGCTTCGCAATCGGGTAATCAGAATTGTCGACAAGTAAGGACCAGTCGATCGCGTGGTCCACTTCAAGCGCACTCGTTAGTAGAGTCTCGAGGCCATCCAAGGCTCTTTGCGCCTCCCTCGTCCGGTCCGACGCAAGTTTTTGTTTGGTTACTTTGTTGTACGCCGCTTGGAGCTGCGCTTGGCGTTTTGCCTGAGTGGCCTCAGCTCGTGTCCACTGCTCGTTCCAGGAACGCATCTGCATCTCGGCGCGAAGTTGCATTATCTCGCTCGTCGCGCCTTTTACGACCCGGTACTTGTGAAGCCCCTCGTGCCTTATCTCACATTGCCACATACAACTCTCAACAAACCGGAATATAGCGCCCATGCCCATGCAAACTTTAACACGGCAAGTGATGGAACAAAGGACTGTTGCCTGTCGGCGATCCACAATGGGCTTCTTGGGCTGGCGTGACCGAAACTCTGCCAAAACTGCCCCCTCCGTTCCGGGATGTAACGGTTTTCCCCTTCGTCCGGCATCCCCTCTCTTGCTCTGACACTGGTTGCACCGGACCTGGACTAGACACCACCCGCACGCAGAACCGCTGTCCATCCCGCAATTGAGAATGTTTGTGAATGCAATTTTGGCGTGTCTTTCACTACCCTGGACTGCGCTCTCTTCCGGTCACAAGGGCGTCACAAGACGATGGCTGGGAATAATCCGACCGGCTCATTTCTGAGCGTATCCATATCCTTGGAGCCCGCGTCCCACGCGGGTTTTGTGGATGGTGCCGGGAGAGGGGTTGAACCCCCAAAGTAATAAGTACCGGCGGATTTTGAGTTCACAGGAGGGTTCTGTACCGTTATGAAAATTCTTTACTCTACTTGATTTTTCAACTGCTTACAAATCCCACCTGTTGACCCGTCATAATCCAATATGCCTCGTTCTGAGCATAGAACTACTAC
>CATPBJ010000078.1 GCA_955652395.1 uncultured Terriglobales bacterium
GGCAGCGATGACATCATCGGCGTCACGGGGAAGAACCACTCCTATGGTAATCTGGCGATAGTTTGCGCCGTCGGTGGCGTAAAGAGCGCGGCTGCTGGAATCAAAACGGACGTCGCCGCGGACGTGACGGCGCAAGGCCTGATCGAGCGCGGCCGCATCCACCCTAGAGGTCCGGGCCGCGCTGGCGATTCCCACGTATTTCTCGGACATGATTTTCCCTGGGTCAGAAGGTGTGGGGCGGACACTCTTGTCCACCGCCTTTGATTTGGATTCTGACACTGTAAGACTCATTCCTGCTACGTCGTTGCAAAACCATCTTCAAGGTTCCCACCCTCGAAACCAAATTCAAAGACGGCGGACAGGAGTGCCCGCCCCACACGCGAACGCTTAATTGAATACAGAGATTCGTGGTGGACGGTCGAGCACGCCCGTCGCTCCATCGCCCCCCAACTTTGCGGCAGCTCAATTGTCGGAATTGCCGTCGCCGCCGACCTTGCCGGAGACTCTGGCGATATGAATTCTGGTCCGGCCGTTCTTCGGCTCGATGTTGATGGAAAGCATGTTTTTCTTGTCGGTGGAAATAATGGCGTAGTGGTCGCCGGTCGACGAGACCACGTTGGCGTTGGGCACCTTCGACTTATAAAACTCAGCCACCGTGCTGACTGGATCGCTGGTCTCAAAGTCCGCGGAGGCGGTATGCATTGTGCCCATGGTCAGGTTGGACGTAGTGCCTTTGACCACTTCCGCCCCGGGATACAAATCAATGCCCAGGTTGCGGGCGGCTTCATCGGGATCGGTGGTCGTGTTCACGGTTCCGAAGGGCGTTTCCACCCGCACATTTCCATTCTCGTTGTGCACCCGGCTGTGGGTGGCGATGCGGTAACCGATCAAGGAGACCACAGCTACCCCCGCGATGCCGAGCGCCACAACCACGGCGACCACGATCAGAATGACCTTGAGGGCCCCGCTGCTTTTCTGAGTCGGTGCGGGAGTGGCCCCCGTGAAGACGGGAGCGGCAGAGGCAGCCGCAGCGGCGGGCTGGGTGGTGCCGCACTTGTTGCAAAACTTTGCTCCACTGTCCAGGGTCGCGCCACAAGCATTGCAGAACGCCATCGCATCACCTCGTCCTTAAGTTTTCCTTCGCAGGCGGCAGAGTAGATCGCAAGCTTACATCAGCAGCCGGGTTGTGTAGTCCGCCAGGCTTAACCCAAGAAGTAGAAGGAGAAAAAAAACCGCGGAAATCACCACGACCTTAACCAGCTTTTCGCTGGTGTATTTGACGTGCATGAAGATCAGTACGACCAGCAGCGCCTTGAAGGTCGCGATGACCAGGGCCACGATCGTATTCAATGGACCAAGGTCGACAAAGGCCACGCCGGCGGTCACACCGGTCAGGACCAGCAGCGTCAGCCAGACGGCAATGTTGGTTTTCGTGGAGACAATCGGTTCGGACATGGCGGCGCTCGCTTTTTCCGATCTTATTTCTTCCGGTCTATCAGATACAACAACGGAAACAGATAAATCCAGACAATGTCCACAAAGTGCCAGTACAAGCCGGAGTTTTCGAGCGGCGTGTGATATTCGGGCGTGTACTTGCCCTTCCATGCGTGGTAAAGCAAATAGCTGAAAATTCCGACTCCGATGATCATGTGCAGCGCGTGCATGCCGGTCATGGCAAAGTACAGCGAAAAGAAAAGCTGGGCGTGGTGCTGATCCACCGGCTGGTCAGGGTGGCCGGGAACGCTGCCCTCGAAATTGAAGGTGGGACCTGGGATGTGGTGCTCTTTGAACTTGCTGGTCCACTCGACACCTTTGATTCCCAGGAAGGCCAAGCCCAGGACCAGGGTGAGGGCCAGATAGACGACCTGCTCCTGACGTTTGCCCAGTTGAGCGGCACGCACGGCCATAACCACGGTCAAACTGCTGCAGATGAGCACGGCAGTGTTCACCGCACCCAGTGTGATGTCCAGCGATTTACTGGCGGCGGCGAAATCAGGGAAATACCAGTAGCGATAGATGAGATAAGCGCAGAACATGCCACCGAAAAACATGATCTCGGTCGCCAGAAACAACCACATGCCCAGTGATGAGGCTTCGCGCTGCTGCTCCATGTTGGCGAAGTGGTGCTTGAGCGCTGGATTGTGATGTTCCACGGCGATCGGGCTATCCGCCACTGCGGGCCTCCTGGGGAGCGGGAATGTGCTCGTAATCGTAAGCTTCCCAATCGACAACCGGGGGCGCATCGAAATTAAAAGTTGGGGGCGGCGAAGGGGTCATCCACTCCAGGCCGGACGCGCCCCAGGGATTGTCCGGAGCAACCTTTCCGTAGCGCATCGACCACAGGAAATACACCATGGGAAGAAGATACCCGACCGCAAGAATCGTGGATCCAGCGGTGGAGAGCACGTTGAGCACCTGGAATTCCGGTGGATACTGCCAGTAGCGGCGGGGCATCCCCAGGTAGCCCAGGATGAACTGGGGGAAGAACGTCAGGTTAAACCCGAGGAACACGATCAGCGCCGCCAGCCGGCCCAGGGATTCGGGATACATCCGTCCGGAAATTTTCGGCCACCAGAAATGCATGCCGCCCAGGTAGCCCATTACCGCGCCGCCCACCATGATGTAGTGGAAGTGGGCGATGACGAAGTAGGTGTCGGTCACGTGCACATCGATTCCCAAAGCAGCGAGGAATAATCCGGTCAGGCCGCCCATGGTGAATAGACCGACAAATCCGAAGGCATACAGCATGGGGGTCGAAAACGTGATCGAGCCCTTGTACATGGTTGCGGTCCAGTTGAACACCTTGATCGCCGACGGAACCGCAACCAGGTAGCTGAGCGCGGAGAAGATCAGGGCGGCGTAAAGTGAAATTCCGGCCACAAACATGTGGTGCGCCCACACCAGGAAGCCCAGGACGGCGATTCCAATGCTGGACATGGCCACGAACTGGTAGCCGAAAATGCGCTTGCGCGCGAAGCAGGGCACAATCTCGGTGACTACTCCCATCGCGGGCAGAATCATGATGTAAACGGCAGGATGGGAATAAAACCAGAACAGGTGCTGAAAGAGAAGCGGATCGCCACCTCGCGTTGGATCGAAGATCCCGAGGTGCAAGGCGCGCTCGAGCACGACCAGCACCAGCGTGACCGCGATCACCGGGGTTCCGAGCAATTGGATGATGCTGGTGGCGTAGTGGGCCCAGATGAACAGCGGCAAACGATTCCAGGTCATGCCCGGGGCTCGCATGCGGTGAATCGTGACCACGAAATTCAGCCCAGTCAGGATCGATGAGAATCCCGAGATGAAAATAGCAAGTCCGGCTTCGATAACCTTGGTGTTACTGAAAGCTGTGCTGAAAGGTGTGTAGAAAGTCCAGCCCGTGTCCACCCCGCCGGTGAGCATGCAGTGCAGCATCAGCACGCCCGCGATGATGTACAGATACCAGCTCAGCAGGTTGATGCGCGGGAAGGCCAAGTCCTTGGCGCCGATCATCAGGGGCACCAGGAAATTGCCCAGCACGGCGGGGATGGATGGAATCAGGAAGAAGAACACCATCACCTGGCCGTGCATGGTGAAGAGCTTATTGTAAGTGTCAGCCTGCACCAGGTCGCCCGCCGGAGTCAGCAATTCCAGCCGGATCAGCAGGGCAAAAAACCCTCCAATGAAAAAGAAGAAAGTAATAGACAGCAGATAGAGCAACGCAATGCGCTTGTGATCGACCGTAAGCAGCCAGGACTTGATGCCATATTCCTGGTTGAGATAGTTCTCGCGTTCCGCGGTGAGTGCTGCGGTGGCCATGGCTATTGCACCTTGGTTTCCTGCGGTTTCGCGCCCGACGGAACCACTGTCGGACCGCCCGCCGCTCCCGATGGACTCGGGCTCAATGATTTCAAGTATGCCACCAGCAGGTTGAGCTGTTCTTCGCTGACCAGTCCCTGAAACACGGGCATGATGGGCTTGAATCCGCGGACAATTTTGGCGCCCGGGTTCAAAATGGATTCCCGAATGTAGTTCTCATCGGCGGTGACTACGCGCCCGTCTTCCAGTTGCACCGGCTTGCCGAACAACCCAACCAGATTCGGACCCCGGCCCTGGGTATCCGAGCGATGGCAGGTGGAGCAGCCCAGTTGCTGAAAAATATTCTGGCCGTTTGAGGCCATGGATCCCGCTGCTCCGCCGCCGCTGAGCCAGGCTTGATACTGCGCCGGTTCCAGCACCACAACCTGACCTATCATGCCGGAGTGCTGCGAACCGCAATATTCGGCGCAAAACAAATGATAGATTCCCGCCTTGGTGGGATGAAACCAGGCGGTGGTGTAGCGGCCGGGCAGGACGTCCTGCTTGATCCGGAAGGCGGGAACAAAAAAGCTGTGGATCACATCCTGCGAGGTCAGGATCATCTTCACGTCACGGCCGACGGGCACGTGCAGTTCGTTGATCTCGCGCTGCCCTTCTTCGTGCTGCAGCTTCCACATCCACTGCTTGGCCACGACGTAGACTTCGGTGGCTCCGCGCGGCGGCGTCCGCTCCTTGAAGTAGATCACCGCGCCCCACACGAAGATCATGACGAAAATACAGAGCGGAATCACCGACCATGTCACTTCCAGCGCGGTCGAGCCTTCGATGGGCTCGGCCACGACGCCTCTGCGGCGCCGGTAGCGGGCGGCGAACACCACAATCATGGTGAAGATCGCTACGCTCACAAGCGCGGACAGAGCGACCAGAAAGATGAAGAGCGCGTCTACGCTCCCGGCTGTCGTCGAGGCTCGTGCGGGCCAAAGTGGAAAAGTATCGAACATGTTCTAGTCGTCGGTCGTCAGTCGTTCGTCGTCATTACTCTTGCCGTTACCACTATTCCATCATCTTGCCGCCGGCTGATTGTGTCCCGATCCAAACCGAATCAGGACGGTCATGAAAATTCCCAGCGCCAACACGGTCGCCAGCGCGGAAAGTTGCAAGACGCGCGAAATGATGGCTCCGTACTTGCCGGTCGTTGGATCATAGTGATAGCAGTAAAGCAACACCTGATCTGCCAGCGTTCCGATCTTGTTTTCTGACGCCTGGATGAGTCCCAGTCGCAAATCTTTGGGCGCGTACTCGACGCCATAGTAGTACTGCGCGATCTTCCCGTCCGGTGTCAGCACCATGATGGCGGTGGCGTGGGCGAACTGTCCGGTCTTGGGATCGTACTGGTACTGAAAGCCAGCGGCTCTGGTCAGCGCGTCAATCGATTCCTGCGGGCCGGTCAGAAAGTGCCAGCCGCCGGCGGCTCCGGCGCGTCCGTAACGCTTGAGGAACTCCGCCTTCTTCTTCGTGGCCATGTCCGGCGTTTCACGCGGATCGAAGCTTACGGTCAGGACGTCGAATTCTTTTCCTACGTCGAATTTCAGCACGCGCAAGGCACTTTCCAGGCCGCTGAGGACTTCGCCGCAGAGCATCTGGCAGTTGTAGTAGACGAGGTTGAGGATCAGCGGCTTCTTGCCGAAATAATTTTCCAGGCGGACCGGCTTGCCGGTTTCATCACGGAAGTTGAGGTCGGGAGGAATCTGTTCGTCCAGATGCTGCTCGATGCCGACACTCTTCAGGCCGGGCGGGCGCACGTTCGCCGGTGGCGACATGATGCCCTTGGTCATGCCCTGTCCGAAGGACGGCAGCGTTAGAGCGACCATCGCGGCGACCAGCAACAACCTCGCCCCGCTCAACATCCGACTGTGCATCTCACTTCGCACTGCGTCTCCATGTAGCGTCGGCCTCTGGCCGGCTGTCTGGCGGGCGTCCCCGCCCGCCGATCGGGCCGCCGGTACGGCGGCGCTACTTTTTCGCCTTCCCCGCAGATTCCTTCGCCTTGTCACCATCCGCGGGCACGCCCGCCTGCGGTCGGGTGGGAAGTCCGCGCTGCGCCACCAGTTCCATCGCACGGTGGATGGGAATTCGCACCACACCGGCCTGCTGGTCGACCCAACCGTAGCTGTTCAACGTCTGTTCTTCCTGCAGGCGGAACGCGTTGATCTCCGTTGTTTCGTTGGTTTCGAGGCGCGGCTGCGGGAATTTCGAAATGTTGCCTGGCTCAACCACTCTCGTGTCTGCCGTGGTCTGCTGCACCAGCGGGCTTTGCACCGGCTCGTGCCGGTTCTCGTAGGCGTCGAGGTAGCTGTACAGTCCCCTCAGGAGGAGCGCAACCACCACGCAACCGATCGTCAGCCCCAGCAGGAAGATGAGGATTGGCTTAGCTGCGAGATCTTCGCGCTCAAACTCCACTTCCTCGTTGTGCCCGTCGATGTGAATGTCGTCACTCATGAAACAAGTCTCACAACTCCTAATCGTGCGCCACTTCCAGAACTTCTACGGCAAAAACGTCATACGCTGGAACCAGCGGCATGGCGCTCAGATTGCGAAAGAAGTACGCCAGCCACAAGCCTCCCATCGCAATCGGCACCACCACATCCAGCCAGGTGATGTTGAAGGTCAGGGAAAAGTTGGGCTCAATGACCCAGAACAGGTCGACGTAACGCATCAGCAAAAGCCAGGCCGCCAGCCAGACCAGGCGCGTGATGTCCCGCTTAAATGGACGCGAAATCAAGAGCACGAACGGCACCGCAAAATGGAACAGGACCAGAAACAGGCCAACGTATCCCCAGCCACCATGCAGGCGTCGCATGTACCAGGTAATTTCTTCGGGTAGGTTTCCCGCCCAGATGATGAGCCACTGCGAAAATGAGAAGTAGGCCCAGACCATGATGAAGGCCAGCATGAATTTTCCGTGATCGTGCACCTGTTCCGGCTTCAGCAGCTCCGACATGGGTTTGTAACGGAACAGAATCCGCTCGACCACGACCGCGAAGCACAGCGCCGACAGCACCTGCCCGATCAGAAACGAAAGGCCGAAGATGGTGGAAATCCAGCTGGGATCGATCGACATGATCCAGTCGATGACCGCAAACGTGATGGTCAAGCCGTAGAGGATCAGCCCCGGCCCGCTCAGCGCCTTGAAGCGCGTACTGTTGTCGCGCATGGGCGGATGGTCCTGTTCCGCCGACCACTGGGTGAGGAAAAAGGACAGCCCCCACCAGATGGCAAAATAGAACACGGCGCGAATCACAAATCCGTTGACCGAAAGATAAGTCTTGGTAATCTCCTGCAAGTGCTCGCGCAGATGGTTGTCCGCCATGGCATCCAGCGGCCTGGCCCAGATGTACAGCCGGCGCAATCCAAATAGCAGCGGGATGAACAATGCTGCCATCAGCGGCACACAACGCATGGCCGCTCCCAGAATTCTGCGGATGACCATTCCCCATGCGCCCTTGGTCAAGTGGCGAAGCATGAGAATCGCCATCGATCCCAGAGTTACTCCCAGCCAGGCCATGAAGGCCATCAGGTAAGCGCGAAAGAATTCATCAGCCTGATGCCACGCGCCCAGGGCGGCGATCCCACCGAACACCAGGCCGATGATCAACGAGCGCTGCTGGATGGTTTTCACCACCGGCGGCGTCATCAGGTCGAGGTTGCGCATGGGAGCCGCGCTCATTTCGGCTCCTCTTGCGCAGAATGTCGCGCGGGCTTGGTTTCGACCACGGGCGGGGTCGCGCCCGAACCTAGTTCCTCGAACTGCGGCGGGTCGGAGGGAACTTTCTGTCCTGCCGGAACGTCGGCGCTGGTGGCCGCCTGGCTTAGTTGCAGAGCGCGGATGTAGGCCACGATGGCCCAACGATCTCGCGGCGCGATTTGCGTGGCGTAGTCGGTCATAGAACCGTAGCCGTTGGTGATTACGTCAAAGAAATATCCCAGAGGCGCCTGGCGCAGGCGTTCAATGTGATAGGAAGGCGGCTTGCGCGGGAAGCCACGCGCCACAATGACGCCATTGCCATCGCCCACGCGGGAATGACAGGGAGCGCAATAAATGTCATAGCGCTGCTGTCCGCGGGCCAGAAGCTCTTCCGTGACCGGAAAGGGCAGATAGTCTCCGGGATCGTTGCCTAGCTTTCCGGTGTAGAGATAGCTGTCTTCGCGCAACTGGCCGCGTGCGACTGTGCCTTCGACCGGAGGGCGTGCGGAACGCAGGTCAGTGTAGAAATCACTGCGGGCAAAAGGCTTGAAGCGCGGTTGATCGTGCATATCCTGCCGGCACCCGGCCAGCGCCACAAAGGCCGTGAACAGCATGACGAGTTTCGACCTCAGCGCGGACTTCGGCACCCGTTCGGCAGCGGGACGGGCGAGGACGCCCGTCGCTCCCTTAAGTCCCGCTAGTGAAACGAGCTTAATCGGGCACCTCCGAAATGGAGCGCGGCTGGAGACTCTCCAGAAAACTGCGAACTTCGGTCGGTTTATATTTGGGATCGGAGGAGAAGACGATCAGGAAAAATCTGTCCTTGGTGGCGAAAGCGAAACGGGGCGCATTGAACACCGGATGGTACGGCATGGGCAGCCCGTTCAGCGCCAGCATGCCCAGCACGGCGGAGATTCCGGCGAACAGAATCGTCATCTCAAAAGTCACGATAATAAATGCCGGCCACGAGTGATACGGCTTGCCGCCCACATTCACCGGGTAACTGACCACCGAAATCCAGTACTGCATGAGGTAGCCGGTCAGTCCTCCGATCAAACCGCCGATCAGCACCACCAGCGGAACCTCGTCGTGATGGAATCCGATCGCCTCTGCCAGGCCCTCAACCGGAAACGGGCTGTAGGCGTCAATTCTCTTGTAGCCCGCCTCGCGGACGCGATTGGCCGCATGCAGCAGTGTGTGGACGGAATCAAACTCCGCCATGATTCCGTAGACCCCGGTACGTTTCATTCCTTGACCTCCGCTTCGGGCAGCAGAGTGCGCATTTCAAAGATCGAAATCATGGGCAGCAGGCGCACAAACAGGAACATGGCGGAGAGAAACAGTCCGATGGTTCCTATGTAGGTCATCCAGTCCCAGCGGGTCGGGTAGTACATGCCCCAGGAAGAAGTCAGGAAGTCGCGGTGCAGGCTGACGACCACGATGATGAACCGCTCCAGCCACATCCCTACCAGCACCACGCCGGAAACCAGGAACAGCCAGACCGGGCTGCTACGCAGCTTGGGAATCCACAGCACCTGGGGAATGACGATGTTGCAAGCCAGCAGCATGTAGTAGAAAAACGAATACGGGCCGTGCAGGCGGTTCCACAGCAGAAACGCATCGTAGCGATTGCCACCGTACCAGCCCATGAAGGCCTCGATGACGTAGCCATAGGCCACGATCAGTCCGGTGGCCAGCATCACTTTCGCCGCGTTCTGCAAGTGGCGTTCGGTGATGAAGTCTTCCAGGTTATAAACCTTGCGGATGGGGATGGCCAGCATCAGCACCATGGCGAAGCCGGAGTAAATCGCGCCAGCCACGAAGTATGGCGGAAAGATGGTGGTATGCCAGCCGGGTACGATGCCCACGGCAAAATCAAAACTGACTACGGTGTGGACTGAGAGCACCAGCGGCGTGGCCAGTCCGGCCAGCAGCAGGTAGGCGGTTTCGTAACGATGCCAGTGGCGGGCCGAGCCGCGCCAGCCCATGGCCAGCATGCCGTAAATGATTTTCTTCCAGCGCTCTTCCGACCGGTCGCGCAAAGTCGCAAGATCAGGAATCAGTCCGATGAACCAGAACAACGCCGAGAGGGTGGCGTAGGTCGAGACCGCGAACACGTCCCAGACCAGCGGGCTGCGGAATTGCGGCCACACGCGCATCGTGTTGGGATAGGGAAACAGCCAGTAGGCGAGCCAGGGACGCCCCACGTGGATCAGCGGGAAAATGCCCGCGCTGGCCACGGCAAACAGCGTCATGGCCTCGGCAAATCGGTTGATCGAGTTGCGCCACGACTGCCGCAACAGAAGTAGGATGGCGGAAATCAGCGTGCCCGCGTGCCCGATTCCGATCCACCACACGAAGTTGACGATAGCGAATCCCCAGCCGATGGGAGCGTTCACGCCCCATATGCCAATACCTTTCACAAACAGGTAGGCGATGGCAAACAACAGCATCATCAGGAGCAGAAAGGCAACCCCAAAACCGACGAACCAAGCGTTGGAGGTGGGACGCGTCAGCACGATCGAGCTGATCTTGTCCGTGACCGAGCCCAGCGTGTACCCGGGCTCAATGACGGGTGCGCGCTCGTTTTGGACTGGCCCTTGGGTCATCTAGCTGCGCTCCGCGTGCGAGTCTTTTACCGCTTCTAATTCCGGGTTCGGGTTCCTGATGTCCGCCAGGTAGGTCGTCCGGGGGCGTGTGTTCAGATCTCCCAGCAGGCTGTAGTTCCGCGGCTGGGCCTTCAGTTTTGAAACCCGGCTGTTGGGATCGTTGATGTTGCCGAAAACAATGGCATCCGCCGGGCACGACTGCTGGCAAGCCGTTTGCAGTTCGCCGTCCTGAATCTTCCGATCTTCGCGCTCCGAATCAATCCGGTGCTGGTTGATGCGCTGCACACAGTAAGTGCACTTTTCCATCACGCCGCGGCTGCGCACGCTCACGTCGGGATTGCGCATCATCTTGTACTGCGACGTTTCCCAGTCCTGAAACAGCAGGAAATTGAAGCGCCGCACTTTGTAAGGGCAGTTGTCGGAGCAGTAGCGCGTGCCCACGCAGCGGTTGTAGACCATGTCATTCAAGCCTTCGGTGCTGTGGACTGTCGCGCCCACCGGACACACGACTTCGCAGGGAGCGTTCTCGCACTGCTGACACGGCACCGGCTGGAAATAGGCCTTGGGATTGTCGCGGTCACCCTGGTAATAAGCATCCACGCGCAGCCAGTGCATGTGCCGGCCGAGGACAGTCTGCTCCTTCCCCACGACGGGGATGTTGTTCTCCGACTGGCAGGCGACGATGCAATTGTTGCAACCCACGCAGGCATTCATGTCCACCGTCATGCCCCAGGCATAGGGCTCCGCCGCATACGGATAGGGCTTGTACAAAGTCAGCTCTGCGGGTGGTTCTTCTTCTCTGGCGAAGTCCGGCTCCTTGCGATACTCCTCCAGATTGGCGGTGCGCACCAGGGGCCGCGTGCCGGTGGGCGTGTCCATGGTCTGGTAGCCCTGGGTGGAGGCCAGCTTGTAAGTGCCTCCCGCCTTGCGAATCGACACGCCGCTGGCAATCCAGGGCGTGGCGCTGGTGCGGAGCGGATACAGATCGAAACCGGCGCCGGTGCCAACGCGCCCGGCGCGGCGGCGTCCGTAGCCCAGAAATACTGTGACGGAATTATCCGGATGGCCGACCTGAATCCAGACTGGGGCTGTCACCTTCTTGCCGTTGAGTTCGAGTTCGACCAGGTCTTCCGTTTTGATCTCCATGCGCTCCGCCATGGCCGGACCCATGAGGACCGGGTTGTCCCAGGTGAGCTTGTTCATGGGCTTGGGCAGTTCCTGCAGCCAGCCATTGTTGGAGAATTGTCCGTCGTAGATGGAGGGATCACGGCGGAAATTGATCTCGATGGCCTTTTCGTCGGGGCGTGGCGCAGCCGGGAAACTTGCTGTCTTGGTCTCCACCTGTTTCGGAACGAATGTCGTGCCTTCGACCCATCCATCGTGCAGCGATTTTCGCCAGAAGGCGTCGAAGTCGCTGCTGGAGTGCTGCTTCTTCCAATAGGCCTGCACGATTTCGTGTCCGCTGGATTCGGTCTGACCGGAGAACATCGCCACTAATTCAGGCGCGCTCTTGCCGTCATACAGCGGCGCGATCAGCGGCTGCATAACACTCACCGTGCCGTCATAGGCGCGCGCATCGCCCCAGGCTTCTAGATCGTGCGCTTCGTTCACATGCCACTGGCAAAGTTCCGCAGTCTCGTCCTGATAAAGGCCGAGATGGACCCGCAGCGGAATATTCGTGCTCTTGAGGGCGTCGGCGAATCCCAGATCGGCGGGCGCATTGTAGGCGGGATTTCCGCCCATGATGACCAGGATGTCCACCTTGCCGCCGCGCATGTCGGCCACCAGGTCTTTGAGCGAGTCGGTCTGGTTCACCGGGTTCGCGTGCACCGGATCGGTATAGAAAACTGTCTTGCCCACATTGCCCAGCGTCTGATTAATCCGGTGGACGAAGGCGTGCACGACCGCCGGCTGATGATCTCCGGCGACGACGACGCTCGAACCGCGATGCCCCTTCAGGTCCTTGACCACCGTGTCGAGGAACGTTCGCTGGTCCTCGCGGACCATGCTCTTATCGGTGTCATCGCCGAGCATCATGTCCAGCGACCGTACAAACGATTCGATCTCAAAAGCCCGCACCGGGAGCCGGTGATCCGCTCTTGCGCCTGTCGAACTCGGAGTGCTTTCCGCCACATACAGCCGGCTCATCTCGCCGGCATCAGGGTTGCGGCGCTTGGCGAAATCGCGGGCGTAGCGCGCAAAGCCGGGTATTCCTGCGTACAGCAAGTCCGCATCGAGCGAGAGAATTACGTCCGCATTCTCCAGCTTATATTGCGTTTCTACCGGCTGCCCAAACGCCATTTTGGCGCCTTCGAGCACTTGGTCGCGATTCACCGGCTCATACACGTGCCACTTGGCCTGCGGATAGAGCTGGAGAAACGACTGCAGTTGGTCGGCAAGCGTGGGCGAGGACACGGTCGGCGTCAGGATGCGGATGCCCGCTCCCTGCAAACCTTTCTGGATAACGAGCGGCGCGCGCATGGCCTCGACCAGCGATCCCCACGAGCGAATGTCACCCAGGTAAGTCAGGGTCTGCGAACGGTCGGGGTCGTACATGCCCAGGATCGAGGCCTGGGAGAAAATATCGGTGCCACCGAGACTCGCGGGATGCCGGTCGTTGCCTTCAATCTTAGTGGGACGATACAGGTGGCTCTCGACCAGTATGGGGCTGGCGTATCCGCCTAGAGTGAACGCGGTGGCAAAGAACAATGGCCGCCCGGGAACGACTTCTTCAGGCTGCCTTACGTAAGGGACAATCGGTTCGAGCGGCTGCTTGGTGCATGCGGTCATGCCCGCCATGGCCAGTGATGCACCCATGAGCTTGAGGAATCCGCGACGCGAAACCGAATCCAGCCACTCCGAGGCGCCCTTGGGAAATTCCCGGTGCAGCATCTCCTGGAAATCGGGGCTGCCCGCCAGTTCCTCGAGGCTGCGCCAGTATTCCGGACCCTTGGCCTCGGCAACGCGGGCGCGGGCCGCGTCCAGATCGAGCGTGCCCTTCTTGCTGGGGCAGACGTCCTCGCGATGGGGCTTGGCGTTTTGTTCTTCCATCTTCATGATTTGCCTATGGAGGCCTGGCGTCCCTGCCCGGCTGGACGGGCCAGACGCCCGTCCTCCATTCCAACCATCTACCGATGACACGTCGAACAGCTGGTTATGTCGGTTACCGTTCGCAACTTATATTTCTTCACCAGGTCAGTGCCGAGAGAAACTTGATCGGTGTATGGCTTGCCATCCACTTCGACCGGCTTGCTCTCGGACGGTTCCTCGTACCGCATGTTGAACACCTGATCGCGCGGGCGGAGATGTTTTTCCGGAGCCCGATGGCACTCCAGGCACCACTCCATCTGCAACGAAGCCTGGTTGTACATCAGGGGCATGCGGTCGACCGGACCGTGGCAGGTGTTGCAGCCTACGCCCTTGTTGATATGAATGCTGTGGTTGAAATAGGCGAAGTCGGGCAAATCGTTCACCCGGGTCCAGACCAGCGACTTACCGCTCTTGTAACTCTCGCGTACCGGTTCCAACAAAGCGGCGTTGGTCCAGATCTGCGCATGGCAGTTCATGCAGGTCTTGGTCGGCGGGATGCCGGCGAAGCTGGAGGTTTCGACCGAGGTGTGACAGTAACGGCAATCGATCCCCAGTCCCGCAACATGGTGCTGATGACTGAACGGTACGGGTTGCGGCCGGCGCACGCCGGCATAGGTCACATAGGGCGACCGCTGAATCTCTGCTGCAGCCCAGAACAACGCCGCCACGACGAATATGGCGCCATAAATCGTCGCCCGCGAAAGAGTGTTCGTGCTGCGGTGAAAAATCTGCATCGAATCAGGACGTTCCTGCCGCGGACGCCAGATGAGCGGCAACCGGTGCATGCAGCGTTGCGCTAAGCGGCTCTAGACCGCAAACCTAGGGAGCCATAAAACTGGTGATTATAGCAGGCAGGAGATGGTGGATGCATGGCTGCGATTCTCAAGAATCTGAAAATGTTCAGCCCGCTGAAAAAATCCCTGATTGGTTGCGCCCTGGGACCGCTGGTCGCGGCTTCTACTTCAGGTTCATCACCAGCAGCTTGGGTTCGGTCATCTCTTCGATCGCGTAGCGCAGACCTTCACGGCCCAATCCGGAATCCTTGACCCCTCCATAAGGCATGTGGTCGATGCGGAACGCGGGCACGTCGCCGGCAATCAGCCCGCCCACTTCCAGTTCTTCGTAGGCATTGAAGATCAGCTTGGCGTCGCGGGTGAAGAGTCCCGCTTGCAATCCGTAAGAAGAGTTGTTGATTTGCCGCAGGGCCTGGTTGAAATCGTCATACGGTTCAACCGTCACCACGGGAGCAAATATTTCCTGGCAGTTCACTTTCATCTCCGGGCGGGTGCCGGTTAGAACCGTGGGCTCGAGCACCGGTCCGCGGCGCTGTCCGCCGCACAGCAACCGAGCTCCGCCGCGAACCGCTTCCTGTATCCAGTCGCTCGCACGCACCGCATCGCTTTCGCGGATCAGCGGTCCCAGGTCGCTGGAATCATCGAGCGGATCTCCGGTCTTTAGTTTCTTCACACCTTCGAGCAGCAGGTCGGTGAACTTGGCCAAGGCGGAGCGCTCCACCAGGATGCGCTGCACCGAAATACAGGTCTGACCGGCGTAGGAGAAACCTCCCACCACGCAGCGGTCGGCGGCGTAAGCCAAATCGGCGTCGCTGTGCACGATCACGCCGGCATTGCCTCCAAGCTCCAGGACGACTTTCTTTTTTCCGCAATTTTTCTTGATCTGCCAGCCCACGGCGGCGCTGCCGGTGAAGCTGATCAGTTTTATGCGCTCATCGGTTACCAGGAGTCCGGCGTCTTCGTTTGAAAGCGGCAGCACATTCAGACCGCCGTCCGGCCACCCCGCCTGCTGCACTGCCTCCGCCAGCAACAGAGCCGTCAGGGGAGTTTGGGGCGCGGGCTTCAGCACCAGGGGACAGCCGGCGGCAATGGCGGGCGCAACCTTATGAGCCACCAGGTTGAGGGGAAAATTAAATGGCGTGATTCCAGCAATCGGTCCCAAAGGGAAGCGCCTCACAATGCCCCAGCGCCCGGCGGTGAACTCCTGCCAGTCCAGAGGCAGATACTCGCCATAAATCCGCGTGCTTTCCTCGGCGGCAACGTTGAAAGTGAAGATGGCGCGCTCGACCTCGGTGCGGGCGGCCTTGATCGGCTTACCTGCCTCTTGCGCCATGGTGCGGGCAAATTCCTGTTTGCGCTCAGTGATATTCTCTGACACTCGCCGCAGTACCCGCTGGCGTTCGAACGCCGGAAGCCGGCGGGTGGTGCCGAAAGCCTTAACCGCGGCGGCAATGGCAGCCTCGGCGTGTTCCCGTCTGCCCTGGAAGACAGAAGCTATGACGCTGCCGTCATACGGCGCCCGTATTTCGACCGGGTCGCCTTCTTCGATCCATTTACCGTCGACAAAAAAGCCTAGCGTGCCGACCGGAGTCGCAGTCATCTGGGCCATGGCATTATCTTAGACCTCCACCGGAAGTGGAAGGGTCATTATAGGCTTTCCGCCAACCCCTGATTTGGACGGGTTGGACAATAATATTTCTTCACTAAGGAGAGAACATAAGGTTGAGGGAATCCATTTTAGGAACCAGCGAGTTGCTGCGCAAAGGCTCAGTCTCCCCGGTCGAGCTGACTGCCCACTGTCTGGCGCGCATTGAGAATCTGAATCCGAAGCTGAATGCGTTCATTACTGTCACGGCAGAATCCGCGCTGGCGGCGGCCCGCCAGGCTGAATCCGAGATTCGGCGTGGCGATTGGCGGGGACCGCTGCACGGCATTCCGCTCGCTCTCAAGGACCTTATCGACACTGCCGGCGTCCCGACCACCGCTGCCAGTCTGTTGTTCAAAGATCGCATTCCCGCGGAAGACGCTGAAATCGTCCGACGCTTGAAAGCTGCTGGCGCCGTGCTGCTCGGGAAACAGAATCTGCACGAGTTTGCCTATGGCGGCAGTTCGATGGTCAGTGCTTTCGGCAAGGTGCGAAACGCGTGGAATCCGGAGCACATCGCCGGCGGCTCTTCGGGAGGCTCAGTCACCGCCGTCGCCGCCGGATTGGGCTATGGCGCCATCGGGACCGACACTGCCGGATCGGTCCGAGAACCAGCCGCTCTGTGCGGCGTGGTAGGCCTGAAGCCAACCTATGGCCGGATCAGCGCTCGAGGTGTGATTCCACTTTCAATCTCTCTCGACCACGTGGGGCCAATCGCCCGTACGGTGGCAGACGTGGCAGTCATCCTCGCCGCCATCGCTGGCCACGATCCTGAAGACAAAGCCAGCGTCGATGCCCCGGTCGAGGACTACGTGGCGGCGCTTGGGAGAAGTTTCCAGCCGCTGCGAGTCGGCGTCCCAAAGACATTCTTTTTTGACGATCTGGATGCGGAAGTAGCCTCGGCGACGAGTCACGCTCTCTCGGGGTTGGCTGCGATGGGCGCTGACCTCCGCCACCTGGAATTGCCAGTGCTGACCGACCGAACCCTGCAAAGCGCCGAGGCGTACTCTTTTCACGCGGAGTTCGTTGCTCGCAGCCCAGAGCTTTACCAGCCTGAAACCCTGCGACGAATCCACACCGGCCAGAATGTCAGCCCTGAAGCACTGCTCGAGTGCCGCCGCGAACTTCGACGAGCGCGCCGGGCCATCGCGTCGATCTATGCCGATGTGGATGTGCTGGTCACACCAACCACTCCGATTCCGGCGCCCAGGATTGCAGAACTGATACAAAATCCCGATCTCCTGCGTCTGCGGGAACTCCTGCTGCTGCGTAACACTCGCCCGATCAATGTTTGGGGATTGCCGGCGATTTCGATTCCGTGCGGGTTCACCGAAGCGGGCCTTCCCATCGGCCTCCAGATTATCGGACCGCACTGGGGAGAAGCTGCGGTTCTGCAGGTCGCTCACGCCTACGAGCAGGCGACGGCGTGGCACAAGCGGGAGCCAATGTCCTGAGCGGAACCTTGGGTATCGCTGCGAAACGCAATATCGTATTTCCCTTCGTACTACAGACGGCGGACACATTGCTAAGATACTGTGGTGCCTCTGAAAACCCTCCAGGAAGCGCAAAACAAGATTATTCGGACCGAATCTCTTACGCCGGTGTCCTGGGTCATTCATGGCTTCAGTACTCGGCCTGGTGGAATTTCAAGAGTTTATGGCGGGAAGAGCCTGAATCTCGGTTATACCCGCGAGGACACCCGGCGTGCGGTGGAACAAAATCGGACCGCATTTCTGCGGCAACTTGGAGCCATCCGGAAGGGGCGCGAGTGTCCGCTGGTCACTCTGCGCCAGATTCACTCCGACCTTATACATTGCGTTTCCGAGGTCCCGGAACCGGTTCTCACCGGCGACGGCCTGATTACTCAAACCCCGGGTCTGCTGCTCGCAATTCTGACTGCCGATTGCCTGCCGGTGATCGTGGTGGACACGAAACGCCGGGCCGTGGGAGTGTTCCATGCGGGCTGGCGTGGGACCGTGAAACGTATCGTGGAGAAAGGCGTGGGTGAGATGCAGCGCTGCTTCGGTACTCGCTCTCGCGATATCAGGGCAGCTATCGGTCCGGGGGTTCATGCCTGCTGCTACGCCGTCGGTCTCGAGGTGCGCACCCAGTTCGAATCCCAGTTCGAGTATGGCAGCAAACTATTCCGTGAAGTCGAGGAATCGGATCCGGTCCGCGAAAAGTATCCGCTGTTATTCCTGACCGCTCGCGCTCCCGGCCACCGTGAGTTGCCCAAGAAGATCTTTCTGGATTTGGTGGAGGCCAACCGGCGCCAGCTCATCGCGGCGGGAGTGGCGGCGACGAACATCGGCGCATCGCCGCTGTGCACTTCGTGCCGCACCGATCTGTTGTTCTCCTATCGCGCGGACAAGGGAGTGACCGGACGCATGATGGCCGTGGCAGGAATTCGGCCATGAACAAAGCCCCAGCGGTCAGAGTACAGCGATGTGGCGTTAGACCGAGCAAAGGTCAGATTGGTCTCGTGCTGGCTGCGTCCTGGCTGTTGTGGCTCGCTACATTGCCAGCTTGTATGGCTGAACGTGCGGCACCGGAAAAACAGATCGATCAGATTTTTAGCGCCCTTAAGTCAGCCGGCGCGCCCGGCGCTGCCGTGCTCGTCATCAAAGATGGGGGCACCGTGTTTGAACATGGTTACGGGGTGGGCGACACGCGTTCGTTGCGCAAGATTGACGCGCACACCAATTTCCGCCTGGCGTCGTGCACCAAGCAATTCACGGCCATGGCGGTCATGCTGCTGGCGCACGATGGAAAGCTGCGCTACGAAGACCGGCTCACCGATATTTTCACCGACTTTCCGGACTACGGGAAATCCATCACCATTCGCAATCTTCTGAACCACACTTCCGGCCTGCTAGACTACGAAGACCTGATGGCAAAGCCCGCGGCTGCGACTCCACCGGAAAAGATCCCACAGATCAAAGATGCCGGGGTACTGCAGCTGTTGAAGCAGCAGAAGACCACGAAATTTCCTCCCGGCACGAAATGGGATTACAGCAACTCCGGCTATGCGGTGCTGGCCATGGTGGTAGAAAAAGTTTCCGGCCAGCCCTTCGGTGATTTTCTTCATGACCGGATTTTCGCCCCTCTGGACATGATGCAGACCGTAGCCTATGAGAAAGGTAAGAACACCGTTGCCGACCGCGCCTATGGCCACACCCATAAAGAGGGAGCCTGGCGCGAGATGGATCAGAGCTCGACCTCGGCAGTATTGGGCGACGGCGGCGTCTATTCCTCGCTCGACGATTTAGCCAAGTGGGACCGCGCGCTGACACATCACACACTTTTGAGCGAGGCCGAGATGAAGCCGGCGATTACTCCCGTCAAAGTGACGGATGGCAGTGTGCAGGAACCTGATGGCAGGCCGGCCGCGTATGGCTTTGGCTGGTTCCTGAATCCGTACCAGGATCATCCGCGCATGTGGCACTACGGAGAAACCGTTGGCTTTCGCACCACGATTCAGCGGTTTGTCGACAACAACCTCACGATCATTGTGCTTTGCAACCGCGACGATATGGTGCCCGCGAATCTGGCTTTGAAGGTTGCCGATCTTTTCCTTAGCGCGCATCATTGAGCATTGCAGTAAGATTCCAAGTCTCCACCGAATCTGCGGCCGAATCTGAGGTCGGCGATGCTCATGTCTGAAGTAGTCGAAAAACCCGCTTCCGAAAGCTCGAACTCGGGGTCCGGTTCGAGCGCCGCGCCTTCAGTCGAGGTCTATGCCGTGTATGGCGTCGAGCCTGAGATTCAGGCTTATGCGATGGCCAAGTACTCGCGTTCCGCGCTTTCCATGAAAGAGGCGCTGCGAGAGATCAGCCAGCAAAAGGCGGAGAAGTTTCTCAACACCTTCTACTTCCAGTACGGCCATCGCTCCATTGCCGACCTGGCGCACATTGCGCTGGCCATCGAACGCCTGTCCATTCTTGCAGCAATTGCCGTCGCCGACGAGCAGCGCTGGGACGGTCAGGAACGATCCACCCGCTATCAGGACTTCAACAAGAGCGGCTACTACGTGCCTGACTTCGGCGAGGACCACGGAGCCAGCCAGCTCTACCGAGAAACAGTTGATTCCTTGTTCGCGGAATACGAATCGCTCTCGGAACGCATGTTCCAGCACCTGGCCAGCATCACGCCCAAGCCCGCAGAGATGAGGCAGGACGCCTACGAGCGCACATTGCGGGCCCGCGCCTTCGATATTTCCCGCTACCTGCTGCCGCTGGCCGCCAACACTTCGCTGGGAGAGATCGTCAATGCGCGCACGCTCGAGAGCCAGGTGTCGCATCTGCTTTCGCATACCCACAAGGAAATCCGGCAATTAGGAGAACTGCTGAAGCGCGCAGCCACGTCGCCTGCGTACAACGTCAACCAGGAATCACTCAAGGACCTGGTCGAGCAGATTCGCGCAACTTCGCCGGAGCTGGGGGCGCGCGCGGAGCAGGAGCTGTTGCGAGAAGTCCGCGTGGCGCCGACGCTGGTGAAATATGCCGATCCCAACCACTATGAAATCGAGACTCGCCGGGCGCTGCGGCAGGTTGCGTCCGAGTTGATGGGGGACCTGCCCGTTGCCTCAGCCCCGACCGTCGATCTTCTGGAAGAAGAACCGCTCGAGGTCGAGCTGGCCTCGACGTTGATCTACGAGCACAGCCATTATTCTTACCGTCAGATTTGCCAGGCAGTGCAAGCGGCTGGCGAACAAATTCGTCTTGAGATCATCGACCTGGGCCTGCGCCATCGCGGCCGCCATGACGAGATGCTGCGAGCATTCTGCGCCGGGCAACAGTTCCGTTTCGACGTCCTGATGGATATCGGCGGCTTCCGCGACATGCACCGTCACCGCCGCTGCGTCCAAATCGGCCAGGAATTTACCACCAAGCATGGCTACGATGCGCCGGAAGAGCTCGAAACGGCCGGCGTTCGGCAAAATTACGATGCCGCGATGCAGCGGACCGTAAGCGTGGTCGAGCAACTGGCTTCGCGAGGCGGAGCGGAAGCGCATGAAAATTCGCAGTATGCCATTCCTCTTGGCTTTCGCAAACGGACGCTCTTCAAAATGGATTTTGCCGAAGTGGTTTACATCTCCGAGCTGAGGACGGGACCCGCAGGCCACTTCTCCTACCGCAACGTTGCCTACGCGATGTATGAAGCGGCGGCGAAGAAATATCCGGCGCTGGCGAAGTATTTGAGAGTGCACGACGTGAAGGAGCCGGTGGATCTGCTGAAGCGGTGATTCTGTGACCGGTTTTTCCTCGCCCTCAATGGCGGCATCGAGACGATGCATGCCATCGAGATCTGGTTGTTCTTCCTCATCACGACGGAACTCCCGGCTACCTCAGCGAAAAGAATACGAGAAGGTTTGGAAAACATTGATCGAACCCAAACTCTAGAAAGAGTAACCAGCACCTTCCCAAGCCCACGTCAAAAAATGACTAGTTCATTCAGCACTAAAGTAAGCTAGTCAATCCTGCCCTACGCCTACATGATAGTTACTTCCGGTAGTCTGCCCGGATCCCAAAGACTGTTACTGGACTCTTATGCCTGGCGTCTGTATCCACGAGTTTTTCTGGCCGCTGCGCGCCGCCGATGGGCGCTACTACCAGGTGTGTCGTCGTTGCGGGACCCAGTGCGAATACGACTGGACGAACATGCAGCGCGTGGACGCCGGATCAGACAGGACTCTTAACTCCGAAGTTTCCGGTCCTCAGGTAAGCGCCCGGCCCGCCGTCCAACCTCGCCTGAACCTGCTGGTCGAACTGGAACCAGCGCACCGTGTCTTCTTCCGTAACCTGGCCGACGTGCTGCGGCCCGCGCCGCCTGGAGCGGCAAGGTTTTGGTCGGTGCGGTTCTGGCGCGAGGTCTTTTTCTACTCCGGCCTGCCTTGGCGGCGGTTTGGTCAATCACTGCTGGGCCATGTGATGGCGCTTGCCGTCGTGTTGATCGTGTCCCAGACGTGGACTTTGCCAGATCAGCCTCGGCGGCGAAGCATTTTCGAAAATACTCACCTCACTTACTACAAGTCTACGGGGTCGTTTCCGGCGTTACGCGGCAATCCGCCCCGGGTTCGCCCGGTGTTCAGGAAACCGGCCGACTCCGCGCGTCAAGGCTCGATTCGGGTGGCGCCAGAAAGCGTCCAGGCGGCCATTAAACCGCCTGACATCAAGCTCAAGGGGCCGTCGCGACCTAACCTCGAAGCGTCGAAGCTGGTGCCGCCAGTGATGCCGCTTGCGTCCACCCGGCCTTCGCGATTGAGCGTACCAGTTGGTCCGACTGCGGTCGTCGCCCCCCCGCCCGAGGTCAGCCAGGCGACATCTCGCCATCTCGGTTTGCTTCAAGCTTCTGGAATTGCCCCTGCACCCGAGCCTGGAGTCGTTTCTTCGGGACGTGTGATGACCGTCCCCGGTTCGGCAATCATTGCGCCGCCTCCCGTCGTGCAGGCTTCGATACGCAGAGTTGGGGATGTCAACATCGGCCCGGCCACAGTTGTCGCGCCTTCGCCGCGGTTGCCTGTAGGAGAGCAGCACACAATTTCGGGAGCGCTCCAGGCGACTCTGGGCAGTCTGCTCGCGTGGGCCGTGCCCCCGGCGCCGTCGGCTTCAGGTTCCGGAACACTCTCGGGTGGGCGCACGGGCTTGCTGTCTGGTGTCGGCACAAATGTCGTTCCACCTCCGCCATCCGTTCAGGATGTAGGCAACTCGGCGGCTGGTGGACACCTCAGTTCGTTGTCCAGCAATTCACTGACCAGCCGTTCTCTATCTGCCCGTTCATTGTCCAGCGCCGGCCTGCAGGCTGTGCCGCCCGCTCCATCGCTGCAGGGCGCGGGCAATTCCGGCGCAGGTCAACGCGCGAGTTCGCTTTCGAAAGCAGGGTTTGGTAACGCTGTGCAGGGAGTGCCGCCGGCTCCGTCGGTTGGCGCTGGAGGCGACTCCGACGGCGGTGGACGCCAGGTGGCGATGAATACCGATCCGGCCCTCGAACCGCCACCGTCGCCGGTAACCGAAAACGCTCGGCGGCAGGCCGAAGCAGCGCGCGAACCCGGGACCGAAGAGATGCCTCTGCGTTTGGTTGGCTTGGCGATGGCCCTGCCGAGCTCCACTTATTTCTCCAACTACGAGGTCTACATCGCCGAACGACGGCTGCGCAAAAACCTGACCGAGCTCGTAAAGCTGGTGTATGTCTATCTTCCTTATCAACGTCGGCTATCTGATTATGGTGTGGACAATTCGAAGGTGTACAAGCTTCTGGTCAGCCGCGACCGAAGCTGTGACGAATCGCTGATGCAGATCACGTGGCCTGAAGCGGATCCCCATCCCGACTTGCACAATCCAGCCGACTCTCCGGGGCTGAGTGCCGATGACAAAAAGAGCATGTTGCCTTGCTACCGAACCACCGCAGACGATTACCGCAAGGCCATTTCACACCGCTAGGCTGGTAGCTTGGGATCTGCCCCGAGTTGAGCGAGAGCCTTTGGGAAGGGCACGACCAGGATGGGCACGACTGGGAAGGGCATGAGTTCAGTCGTGCCGACAAGCATTAGGCTGTCTGGGCTTCAGCCGCTGAGGTTGGCTCCTACGGCGCGGACGCGCACTGCACACCTCAGCGGGTAAAGCCGCAATCGAATCCAGGCTTGGTGCGGCACGAGTGAAATCGTGCCCTTCCCGGTCGAGCGGCAAATCAGGTGTACATTACCTTGCGGTCGCCCTTCACAATCCGCCCCACGGTGAAGGCCTTTTCTCCCGCCCGCTCCAGCACCGTTTGAGCTTTCTTGAACTTCTTTGACGGGACCACCAGCAGCATTCCCAATCCCATGTTGAATGTGCGCAGCATCTCTTCCTGCGGAACGTTTCCCAATTGCTGCAGGTGCTCGAAAATCGGCGGCACTTGCCAGGAACCCATTTCGATGACAGCAGCCACACCCCGAGGCAGCACGCGTGGCAGATTTTCGGTGATGCCACCACCCGTAATATGGGCCATGGCGGAGACGCACTCCCCGTCCACCAGGCGCTTGATCGCCGGCCAATAGCTCTTGTGGGTGCGCAGAAGTTCGTTGCCGACCTTCCCCTTGAGTTCATTTACGTAAGAATCCAAGGTATATTTGCCGACTTCGAAAAGCAGCTTGCGGGCTAACGCGTAGCCGTTGGTGTGCAGGCCGTTCGAGGCCAGACCCAAGATCACGTCCCCCACTTCAACCGTCTTGCCGCTGATGATGCGCTCCCGCTCCACGGCGCCAACGATGAACCCCGCCAGATCGTATTCGCCGTCCGGATAAAAGCCCGGCATCTCGGCAGTTTCTCCCCCGATCAAGGCACAGCCGTTGTGTTTGCAGGCTTCGGCCAGACCTTCGATTACTTTCTCGGTGACCTCCGGCTCGATCCTGCCGCTGGCCAGATAGTCCATGAAAAAGAGGGGCGTAGCGCCCTGTACCGCAATGTCGTTGACGCAGTGATTGACCAGGTCGGCGCCAATGGTGTGGTGGACGTCCATCTCGAAGGCGATCTTTAGTTTCGTGCCCACACCGTCCACGCTTGAGACCAGAATCGGGTCTACCCACTTCTGTTTGTCCACGGCGAACAGGCCGCCAAAGCCGCCAATTTCGCTCAGGACGCTGCGAGTAAAGGTCTTGTGGGCGAGATACTTGATCCGCTTTTTGGTGCGATTGGCACGGTCAATGTCCACACCAGCGTCGGCGTAGGTGACGGCGGTCTTCGAGGGATCATGGGCCACAGGAGTCACTGCGTCTCAGTTAAGTGGGGATTTGCCAGGCGTCGCTAACCGGGCAAGCGGCGATTGTAGCACGGTCGCGGGAGAGGAAATCGGCAGGCCCGGCAAAATGCGGATTCAAGAACGAAGCGCGACGGAGCCGAATCCGGCGGAATTAATGTTGGCGGATTTTGATTTTGGGTGCGGCGCTTTAGCACTGCATTGAAGGCGGTGCTCCGACGCGGGTTCAGCCGCTGAGGTACCGCAGGGGCTGAAGCCCAGCGCACGATAGCAGCTGTATGCAGGCCTGAAGGCCTGCTCCACCCTTAAGCGCGCCGCAAGTGACCGATCCTGCCTATTGCGTGATATAGGCCGAGACGTAGTAGATCAGCACGCCGAACAGGGCGAGGCCCGAAACCGCGTACGCGGTCAGGACCCAAACGTGGCGCCCCTCGTGGTGCGTCGCGGCAGGTTGTGAGCTGGTGGTGGTTGAATTCCCAAGGACACGATTTTCCATGAACCCTCCACGGACAAGGTGGAACAAGACGCGACAAGGCGTCCCTTACTGCCGAGGCAGCCTGACGCGGCGCATGTTACTACGACTACCCGGCACCCGGCACAGAAAAATTTAGCTGGCCGGCGGCGCCGGGCTGTCGGACAGCGTCTAGCCCAGCACTGAGTTACGGTTGTCCCAGCCTCGCAGGCGCGGCCACCACCGCCTTACGTTCCTGCAATAGTCTTCGTAATCCGCCCCGAATTTCTTGCGCAACGTCGGCTCTTCGTAGAAGACGACAAACAGGTGCACTCCGAGGGCAACGGCTGCCACGCCGGCGATCACTCTGGGGTTAGCGTGGCCAAACACGACCCACAGCCCGATCCACCCGGCGGCGAATCCCACGTACATCGGGTTGCGCACGTAGCGGTAGAAACCCACCACCACGAGCCGCTTCGGCGGAGCGACGGGTGCAGGAGTTCCGCCTCCGGTCCACCCGAAGTCCCAAACGCAGCGTAGAGCAACCGCGAATCCCAGCACCGACGGAATCGCCGCCAGCCATCGCCAGCGCGCCGCTCCCGCCGTTTCCACGCGGAAGCGGAGCCACCCCGGCAGGAGCCAGAACCATAGGGCGAAGAATGCCCCGCCCACGGCCAGCGCCGGCACCACGCTCAACCATCGTTCCTTGCGCCCGACCAATGCAGCGTCCACGGACTGTCCATGCGTCATGGGCCCTCCTGTCGTACACATTATGTACCCGGAGCGGACCCTCGTGCGTATGGCTAGGTGTGGTGAACAGGAGTGGCACTGACAACTCGGTCGTCAGTGGGATGGCGATGTTACATCAGCAACAAAACGGAACCTCAATCCTCTCGGATTCTGCCCATGGAACTCACGGCTCCACGAGGGCCCATGAAAATGATGCTCTAGTTTGGATCAGCGGCGACAGCATCGATATGCATGGGAGCTGCGGAGACTTCCACGCTACCTGGCAGGTCGAGCTGGCCTCGCGCACGTTGCTTCTCCGTCGGCACAAACGGTATCTGTTTCCCTTCCAATTTGTAGTTGTATCGGATCGTAAGCTCAGAAGGATTCCCGTCGCGCGACAGTGTAAAGTGCAAGCTCTTTGCGTTCTCCGCTGATGACGCTCACAAAAGCACATGACCGGATGCAACTTCAACTTTCTCGACCTGCCCTTCCGCAGTGACGACAACGCGCAGCACGACGGTTCCCTGGATTCGTGCTTGGTAGGCCAGACGTGGATAGCGGGGTATGTCCATCGATCGAACCTGACGTTCGGGCGCCTCTGCGGCCGAAAGCAACGCTTATAGTGAGCACGCGCAAGGTAAAGAATCCTTTCATCTCCCACCTCTTCTCCAGCAGCTTCATCGGCTCGACAGGGTTAAGCGGCCAGCTGCGAAAAAGATGATCCGAGCGCCTATCGCGTAGCAAGCTTAGGGTAGCACTTGGAACACTGACGCAATAGGGTGACTCCACTCACAACCCGCATAACAGCGCCGGAGGCACGAAGGCGGGACGAACCCAGGCGCTCATGGGTTGCTGTTTGCCACAGTTCAGACACCCTGTCACCGCAAACTGGGCCGCGCAGTGCGGACAGACAGCTCGCGTTTGAAACGTGTCGAATGGCTTTGCGCACTGTGCGCACCGCCAAAAGTCTCCCAGGGGCGGCGCCGATTTGCACACCGGACAGGCAAACCCCTCACGACGCGGCAACTTTGCCAACCTCGACAATGCTCGCGCTTGTCCGAGTCCTCTCCAGCAATTCATCAGGACGAACACTGAGAGAACGCCAAACCAAACAGAGTGCATCCACAACGCAAGAAGGATGAACCCCGCCGCGCCAATCAAGCCGATGATGGCGGCCAGCATCAAGCTGCGGGCGCGTCCCACCGCAAACCACAACAGAGAGCGAAGGATCTGGCCCCCGTCAAGCGGATAGATCGGCAACATGTTGAAAATCAGCAGGCCCAGGTTCATGAACCAGATCGCCCGCAGCAGTGCGTGGGCATTGGGCATGGCCTCTGCCCACCCCAACGATCGGCCCAATATGCCGAGCATCGACAGGATCGGAACCAGCGCAAAATTCACCAGCGGCCCGGCCGCGATGCTCCAGAATGTGGCACCTGGCCGCTGCGGTGGGTCCACATACGCCACCCCGCCGAGAGGCCAGAGGACGATCTGACTCGCTGTTCCTCCTACTTGTCGACAGGCCAGCGCGTGGCCATACTCGTGGAGCATCACAACAAAAAAGAGTGCGAGATACTCCAGCACGTTCCAGGCGGGAGAGGAATACGTTCTCACTCGGTCGCTGATTTCAAATGCCGCCACCAGAAACCAGGACCAATGTAAAAAGACATCAACACCTGCAAAACGGAACAGACGGATCGACCCTTGGCGAATGCTCGTCATGTTAGGAGGTTTATAACACGCCGCCCTTTCGGCATCGCGGATATAGGTGGTGCCCTGCCCCCCGACCACGCCGAGCTATGGTTAACCCAGATAACGTGCACTCGGATATATCCACCGGAAGAAAGACCGAACAGGGTGGGGATTTGGTGCTGTAACCGGTGATTGCACTCACGGCCTGATCGCTGGAATCTCTGCCACTGTGGTGTAGATCTTCAGCAGGCTCCGGCCGACGCGCACCATTTCGTCGGCGTTCCGTTTATCCCCGGAAGCTCGCAAGACTCGCTCTTCAGGTTTTGAATCCCAATTCTAAGCTGACGTCTGTACTCCCGGGTCGGAGAACTTGTACTCCCCTCGCCTGTCTCCAGATGGCCAGCACCTCGCTGCCCTCTCTTCCGATTCCAAGAAGCTTTTTGTCTTCGACTTCAAGTCTCAGACTTGGACGGATTGGGTGAATGAATCCGGGCCATCTCGATTCCAACCTGGTCGTTGGACGGAAGGTATGTCTATTACAACAACGGTGGCAAAAGCCTAAACCCCGTCAAGCTCGGGCAGACCGGCTCGGAGGTCGTGATTGATTTGAAGGGTCTGAACCGCTACGCGATTCCGTGGACGGGTCTGGCGCCCGACGGTTCGGCATCCCACCCCAGAATCCCAACCCTAAATGAATCTTGGAATTGGCCAGCACACCGGCAATGCTTTCAAATCCTGTTTGCGCGGTGAAATTCCGGCAAATTCAAATAAAGCGCCCCGGACTCGGTTAAGTTCGGAGCGCTCTTCGAACCAGCCTCTCCCCCCGGAGCTGCTGTTCTCGTCTCAATCAGATGTGGCTTACGATTGACTGGTTGTTTCTGTCACGCTGACGCCTCAGTGCTAATCAGGCAACGCCAGGCCCCGCCGACGTTCCGGTGCTCAAGATAAACCTGGCTAAGCGTCTGGCTATGTAAGGAATGGAGAACTCAGGCCTATGTTTTTGCGCGATGGCGTGATCATCGTGGGTTTGCGGGTTTTTCGCGGTAGAATGGACCTGATTGATCCTGTCGATGACTTCCTGCAAAGTCAGGGGTGACATGTAATTCTCCTAGTTGTCTGACTTTGCCTGCTGTCTTGTTCAAACGCAATACAGTGGACTCCGTAGAGCCTGAAGCGGCCTCTCAAAGTCCATGAAGTTCGAAAACCCGAGGCGATGACAACTGCATCCAACTCACCAGTAGAGCGGTAGCCTGCCCAGTAGAAAAATGCGACGAATCAGCCTAAAGAATTGTCCGTATTGCGGGTGTTCCA
>CATPBJ010000079.1 GCA_955652395.1 uncultured Terriglobales bacterium
AACTCCTCATAGCGTTCCCGCCAACGCCGCATGTGCCGATCGCTAATGCCGATGATCTCGGCTGCCTGCCACCATGTGATCTTCTTCGCCATCGCCCGCAAAATCACTTCCTGTACTTTCATCGCCCGCTCCATCGCGGCCTTCGAGTAGAACTCCATGCTTACCATGGTCTCCTACTCTCACCGCCCGCAAAGCGGACATCTCATGTGCTATCTCAACCGGACATATCATGTGCTACCGACACGCTATCTGGTTTGAGTAGCACGAAGGCCACATTTGTGCTACCCTAACGATTGCAATGCTGGGTTGTGTGCACTTTAGTGTGTGCGCACCTCACGCCGTGTTGAGACTACGTCTCCATCTCCCAGTCCATGCACATCCCTGATGGATACCTCAGTCCTTCGACCTGCGCCGTGCTCTACGGCACCGCGATACCGTTCTGGTATGTTGCGTTCGCGCGAGTTAAACGATTGCTCAGGACGCGCCTGGTGCCCTTGCTGGCGGTGGTCAGCGCATTCTGTTTTGTCATCATGATGTTTAACGTTCCTCTGCCCGGCGGAACTACGGGGCATGCGGTAGGCGTGGGGGCTGCCACTGTGGTGCTGGGGCCATGGGCGTCCATGCTCTCGGTGTCGATTGCGTTGCTGATCCAGGCGGTCTTCTTCGGCGACGGAGGAATCACTACCTTGGGCGCAAATTGTTTCAACATGGCGATTGTCGGCTCACTGGCGGCGCACTTTGTCTACCGGGTCGTGGCGGGCAGAACAGCGATCACATCCTCGCGCCGGGTCCTGGCGGCAGCGTTGGCCGGGTATGCTGCCATCAATATGGCCGCCCTCTTGGCGGCATGCGAGTTGGGGATTCAGCCCCTGTTTTTTAAGGACGCGAGCGGGGCTCCTTTGTATGCTCCCTACGCGCTCCACATCGCGATTCCGGCGATGATGCTCGGGCATCTGACCTTCGCTGGATTGGCGGAACTCTTTGTCTCGGGCGGAGTGGTGGCGTATCTGCAGCGGACGAATCCTGCGCTGCTGGGGCAGAAGGCTTCAGCCAAGAGTGAGGAAGAGGGTCGGGCGCCTGCCGCAACGCTTGGTTGGGGGACAACTCGTCCGCTTTGGATTCGTCTGGCTCTGCTCATGCTTCTGACCCCTCTCGGAATTCTGGCGGCGGGTACGGCCTGGGGGGAATGGGGAGCGCAAGATTTTTCCGATCCGCAGATGCGGCAGCAAATCACGGCGGCCTCAGGTAACATTGCGCCCCCGTCCCAACGGCCACAGGGTCTGGGCCGCCTTTCTGCTTTATGGAGTGCGCCATTTCCACAGTACGCGCCTCCTTTCGTGCGCCATCCCGCTTTTGGTTACGTGATGTCGGCGGTGTTTGGCAGCGGTCTTATTCTGGGACTCTTCTTGCTGATCGGCAGGATGGCGGGCAGGAGCGGGATCGATGTGCCCAAGGCTTCGCCATGACGGGCGGCAGGAAAAATTCGCGTGGAGTGGTTGAGCGACGCCTTGCGTCTTTTGTCGACGCTCTTGAGCACGCTTTCTATGCCGAGGAGCTGGCGAAGAAAAACGGGCTGCTGCAAAGGGTCGATCCTCGAGTCAAGATTGTGGCGATCTTACCGCTGATCGTGATTGCGGCCCTGGCACGCCAGCTGTGGGTCATCGCAGTTCTCTTTGCCATCGCGGTCGCAGTCGCGATGCTGTCGAGCGTTCCACTCGGTACCCTGGCAAAAAGAGTCTGGTTGAGCGTGCTCACATTTACCGGGTTCATCTCGGTTCCAGCTTTGTTCCTCACTTTCGGCCAGCCGATCTACAACCTGCCGCTTCTTGGCTGGACGGTTACTACGCAGGGACTCCGCGCGGCCATGTACCTCATCATGCGGGCGGAGACGGCGGCGACTTTTTCGGTTTTGTTGGTGCTGTGCACTCCCTGGAGCAATTTGCTGAAAGCGCTTCGCGTGCTTCGGTTGCCGATCGTTCTAGTGGTCATCCTGGGCATGACCTATCGCTACATTTTCCTGTTGCTCCGGATCGCGCACGACATGTTCAAGTCCCGCAAGAGCCGGATGGTGGGCCGGCTCGATGGCCGGGAGCAGCGACGGGCGGCCACTGCCAGCGCGGGCGTGCTGATGTCCAAATCGCTGCAGCTCAGCGGGGAGGTCTACCTGGCCATGCGTTCGCGAGGTTTTCAAGGCGAAGTGTACGTGCTGGACGAATTCGGGACTGGTTGGTTCGACTGGGTCATGTGCGTGGTGTTCTTCACAATTGCGGCCCTGGCTTTCTGGTTTGGACGATGAGAGTGCTCTGGTCACCCGGAAATCTACGAAGAGGTTGCAACGAGGAAGAGTTGTGACCGTCCCTATCTTCGAGGTGCGCGATGTGACCTATCGCTATCAGGAAGTGACAGCGCTGGACGGGCTGAATCTCACCATCATGCCGGGTCAAAGAATCGCCCTGCTGGGGGCGAACGGTTCCGGAAAATCGACCCTGCTCAGTATCCTTGACGGTCTTTGCTTTGCGGAGAAGGGGAGCATTGTCTTCGAGGGTGAGCCCTTGACCGAGTACCGCCTCGTGGGAGAAGTTGAGTTCCACTTCCGGCGCCGGGTGGCGCTGGTGTTTCAGAACCCCGACGTCCAGCTGTTCAACCCGACGGTGTTTGACGAAGTAGCTTTCGGACCTCTGCAGATGCAATGGCCCAAGGAACAAATCCAGCGTCGCGTCAACCAGATTCTGGAGCAGATGGAGATCGCGCATTTGAAGGATCGTTCACCTCATCACCTCTCTACCGGAGAAAAAAAGCGCGTTGCACTGGCCTCGGTGCTGATTCTCGATCCCGAAGTCTTGCTGTTGGACGAGCCCACCGCGGCGCTTGATCCCAAGAGCGAGAGCCAGATGATCGATTTTCTGGTGAGTTGCAGCGGTGGCCGGAAGACGGTCGTCACCGCCACTCACGATCTTGATCTGGTCGAAGATATAGCCGATACCTGCCATGTGTTCCAGCGCGGGCGCATTGTCGCAGCAGGAGCGCCTTCGGAGATCTTGAACGACCACGCGCTACTTCGCAACATGAATCTCATCCACGCCCATCGTCACGCGCACGCCTCGGGCGAGGTTCACTCTCATCCTCACCGCCACTAGCAAAAAGTGGGGGTTGACGGGTTCTCTAGCCGGTTGCGGAAAACTACCGCTCGCGACGATACGGGAAGGGCACGAGCCTCGTGCCGCTAAGTCGCTGAAATCCTGGTCGGGCTTTAGCGCCTGAAGTGGGTTGCTGGCACCGGGAGGGGCATTTTTTCGCAGCCGGTTCGGCCGTGCGGAAGCGCCAGCAAATCCGGCTCTCCGGGCCAATTCGACCGGGATTTCCGGCCCTAGTCGAGGTCACAAGCACACCTCAGCGGGTTAAGCCGGCGCCACATTCAAGTATTGCGGCACGAG
>CATPBJ010000080.1 GCA_955652395.1 uncultured Terriglobales bacterium
GGTTCTTGGCCTGGGCCCCTGTGGCCATCAATGTTCCCGCGCCCACGGCAGACATTACGGCGGCAAGGGAAGTCATCAGCTTTCTACGATTGAAGAGCGTCGAGGTCATGGTGAATCTTGAATGTTATGGCTTGCTTGATCGGATCTGTTAATGACAAAGTCTCACGGCAACGCAAAACTGAAAATATCGCTTCCTGCGGCGACGGCCACGTACTGCTTGTCTAGAACGGCATAGCTCATGGGTGACGCGCCGAAGTCCTGTCCGGTATTGAAGTGCCACAGTGGCTTTCCGGTCCTGGCATCCACCGCCTCGAACGATTGCGCGTCCGAAAAAGAGCAGTCCTGCGGCGGTCGTCATGGTTCCCCCTGACGAGTGTGCTCGACCCACCTGCGGATAGCTCCATGCGAACGACTGCTTGTCCAGATCGTAGGCCAGAAGAATTTTTTGCGAAGCTTCTGCTGCAATCCGTTTTACGCCGGTCGAGTAAAAGGTTTTTCCTTCCTCGAATTCCTGTGGTTTGGAGAAAAACACCTGGCATTCCTCGAGCGCAAGGAAATAGACCAAATGAGTAGACTCGTTGTAAGAGGGTGCAAACCAGTTGGTGGCGCCGCCGTAACCGGGACATATGCGGGTCCCTTCCGGCGTCGGTTTGAGGCCGGACACGATGGGCCGGCCCTGCTCGTCAACGCCCTTCGCCCACGTCAGCTTCTTCACGAACGGCAAGGCCGAAAGAAATTTTCCATTCGTACGATCGAGCACATAGATGAACCCGTTCCGATTGGCCTGCACCAGCAGCTTGCGTGGCTCGCCCTGATAAACCGCGTCGATCAGAATTGGAGTTTCCGTCGCATCGTAGTCGAAAAGGTCGTGTGGAGTGAATTGAAAGTGCCACTTCAATTTTCCAGTGTCCGGATCCAATGCCAGCACGCAGTCGGTGTACAGGTTGTCGCCGGGACGCACGCTGCCGTCGAAATCAGGACTCGGGTTGCTGGTCGTCCAGTACAACGTCCCGGACTCAGCCTCATAGGTGCCCGGCATCCGGGTGGTGCCGCCGCCGTGCAGGTAGGTATGTCCGGGCCAGCTTTCAGAACCGAATTCTCCGGGAGCAGGAATGGTCCAGAAACGCCATACCAGTTTTCCTGTGATCGTGTCATAGGCGGCCACAAAACCCCGCACACCGTCGTCCCCACCGGAGGTGCCCACGATAACTTTGTCGTTTACCACCAGGGGCGCGGCGGTCGCGCCATAGTTCTTGTTCCAGGCTGCGTAGGCTACGTCCCACAGCAAGTGTCCTGAACGAGCGTCCAGACAAAGCAAGTGGGCGTTATCGGTTTGCCGGTACACGCGCGAGTGCCATACCGCGACGCCCCGGCTGAGATGGCCCGACGCATCGTCAATCAGGCCTTCGGAGATCGGCCACACATGGTGCCAGATGACGAGCCCGGTGTGCGCATCCAACGCGTAGGTATCATTTGCCGAAGTCACGAACATGACGCCGTTTACCACCACGGGCGTCACTTCCAGCCGGTTCGAATTGCTGGAGTGGAATACCCATTGCGCCCGGAGCTGTGCGACATTCGTGAGGTTGATCTGGGACAGGCTGCTGAAACGGCGCCCGGTAAAATCCCCGTTATAGGAAAGCCAGTTCGCCCCTGGTGGCGAGGCCATCAGCTCGGCGGGAAGCACATCGATGACCGTCGCTCTCGCCTCTTTGGGCAAATCATCAGATGCCGCAACCGTAAAGCAGCCTAGTAAAGCAGTGAGCGCCAGTGTCATTTTTCCGATTAGTCGCCTTTTCTCTGCCATCCGCATAAGGCTGTCTTACAAGAAAAATTCACGAGCTCCAGTCCACGCCGGAATGCGGCAAGGCAGGATCGATGCGATTGAATCGATTTAATGAAAACGCGCATTATCCAACGAAAAGTGCGCGAATGCAATCACGAATGACACATCACAGCCGGCCAAACCGTTTGACCGCTTCCTGAATGGATTTATATTTCTCGATGATCGAGTACATGGAGTGCTCTTTAAAATCCATCTCCTGGGCAAGCGCCAGAACCTCGCCTGCTTTCGCCCGCGGTACGATCACGACACCGTCCCCGTCGGCGGCGACAATATCACCCGGTCGCACCTCCACGCCATCGCAAGACAGAGGAATATTGGCCCCGGCAAAGCGGTAATGACCGACCGAGGTTGAGGGAACAACGCCGGTGGCATAAACTGGGAAACCTATTTTGCGCAACTGTCCAACGTCGCGCACGCCACCGTCGATGACCGCGCCGGCATACCCCCGCGCTGACATGGTGGTACCCATCAGGCCGCCCATTCCGGCGATATCCGCTCCGTCCTCGACCGCCATGACCCACACGGAATTCTGCGCTCCCTGATCAATGGCCGCCAACATGCCGCTCAGAGCTCCGGGATCCTTGTTGCCCTCGTCCTTGCTCAACTTCACCGTGAGCGCGTACCCGGCGAATTTGGCGGGGAATATGGGCTGCATCTTATGCGACAAGTACATCTTCCGGCCGGTGAGTTGCTCCAGCGCATCGGATACCGATGCCACCTCCACATGGCGGTAACTGTCGAGCAGAGCTTCGTTTTCATTGAGCTGAGATCCGCCGGAGGATTGCGCCAGAAGGCCCGAACTTAATTGCCACATGGCATAGATGAACAGAATTCCCGCAATCGCAGATGAACGCCTCCCCGAAATCCTCAAATATTGCAATTTGTTCATCTCCTCCTCCTGGTTGTATA
>CATPBJ010000081.1 GCA_955652395.1 uncultured Terriglobales bacterium
CCCCGGCGAAACTCTCGGACCCGCTTTCGTGAAGGCAGTGAAAGGCCCGCTGCCCCAGGCTTCCCTGATGCCGACCGGCGGCGTCAGCATCGACAACGTGGCGGACTGGATCAAGGCAGGAGCCGTCGCAGTAGGCGTGGGAGGCAGCCTCACCGCAGGCGCGGAAAAAGGCAACCTGCAACTGGTCACCGACACGGCGAAGCAGTTTGTCGAAAAGATTCGACTCGCGCGCGGAAAATCGTAGGGGCTACGCGCAAGCTTCAAAGCAGCTATGAAACTCTGGAAAACTGACGACGAGCTCTTCTCCATCGTCCGGCGGGAATTGTTTACCTGTGTGGTGGGTGATGTGATGGACAAGCTGGACCTTCAGCACCAGTTTCTCCCTCCTCAGATTCGCCCTTTGCGAGCGGACATGGTGGTCGTCGGTCGTGCATTGCCCGTGCTGGCCGTGGACGTCTTCGCCGAAAAAGTTGCCGGTACCGCGAACCAGCTCATGGCGAAGCCCTTCGGCCTGATGCTCGAAGCTCTGGATGACCTTCACCCCCACGAGGTCTACGTGAACACCGGATCGTCTCCGCGTAACGCGCTATGGGGAGAGCTGATGAGCATCCGGGCGCGCAAGCTGGGCGCGAGTGGCGCCGTTTTGAACGGGTACACCCGCGACACCAAAGCCATCCTCGATCTGAATTTCCCGACTTTTTCCTGGGGCCCCTATGGTCAGGACTCTTCGCCGCGTTACAAGGTAGTGGATTTTCGCGTCCCCCTCGAGATCGGCGCTGTGCGCTTACGGCCTGGCGATATTCTCTTCGGGGACGTCGACGGAGTTTGTGTCATCCCAAGCGAAGCGGCCGACGAAGTTTTCGCCAACGCCCTGGAAAAGGTTCGTGGCGAGAAGCGGGTCAGGAAAGCGCTGGAAGAAGGCAGCAGCGCAGTTGCTGCGTTCCACAAACACGGCATCATGTAGAAGAAGACAAAGCCTAGAAGAAGCAAAAGCGTTTACGCAAGTGGGCGCGCCAGGAGCTGCCAGCTAGAAGCTCAAATCATGCTGACCATTGACCTCTCCGGCAAATCGATCCTAATCACCGGCGCGATGGGCGCAATCGCCGAGCCCATGGTCCGCAAACTCGTAGCCGCCGGCGCAACCCTGATCCTGGTCGACATCAAGTCCGAGGAAGTGGCGAAGCAAACGCTGTGTGACTGGCAAATCCCGCCGACATCGCATGTGTATTTCTCAGCTGACATTACCGACTCAACTGCGTTGAGCCAAGTTGTGACCCAATCCTTTCGCCGCTTTCCTGCCCTCGATACTGTTCTCGGTCACGCCGGCGGCTGCGGACTGCACCCCTTCCTGACTACTTCCGAAGCAGATTACGACCGCATTTTCCGCTTCAACTATTTCGCTCAGGTCAACCTGGCACGGGCCGTCTTCGTGCAATGGATCGAACGCAAGATTCCCGGCCACCTGATCTTCACATCTTCGTACGTGGCCCGCATGCCACACACCCAGATTCCTTCCTACGCCTCCGCGAAAGCGGCGCTGGAAAACTTTGCTCGCTGCATGGCGCTGGAGTACGCGGACACCGGTATTCGCGTCAATGTGGTCTCGCCGGGAAACGTGGCAGCCGGCAGTTCGCTGAAGGTTTTCGACGAGGATCCCGCCTACAGAGAATTTGTGCGGCGAGTCTCTCTGGGAAGAAGAAACAGTCCGGAATCGATCGCCGACGCGTTTGTATTCCTCTGCTCGCCGCTTGCCAACGAAATCAATGGCCAGATACTGAGTCCTGACTACGGCGCGGGCATCGGCAATCGCTTATGAAAATTGGCTTGGGACTGTATCGCCACATGTTGACGCGCGATTATTACGACTTTGCGCGCCAAGCCGGCTGCACTCACGTAGTGGTTCACCTTGTCGACTATTTCAACAAGGGCACGTCGAACCCCCGCAACAATCAGCCCTCAGGCGCGAAGTACGAGCCATGGGGGATGGCGGGTGATCCCCAGAAGCTGTGGACCGTCGAAGAACTGACAAATCTTCGCCGCGGGATCGAAGACGCGGGCCTCACTTTAGCCGCCATCGAGAATCTCGACCCGGCACATTGGCACGACATTCTGCTCGATGGCCCGCAGCGGCCGCAGCAAATCGAAAAGGTCAAAACAATTATTCGGCGCATGGGCGATGCCGGCATCCCGGTCCTGGGATACAACTTCAGCCTGGCCGGCGTCTGCGGCCGCGTGACCACTCCCGGTGGACGCGGAAACGCCGTCACCCTCGGCATGGACGGCCCCGTCGAAGACGTCCCTATTCCGAACGGAATGGTCTGGAACATGGTCTACGACCCCAACGCCCCGAAGGGCACGCTGCCTTCCATCTCTCATGAGGAATTGTGGCGCCGCCTCGAAAGATTTCTTGCCGATGTAGTCCCGATTGCCGAACAATCCGGCGTACGCCTGGCGGCCCACCCTGATGATCCTCCCATGCCCACCATGCGCCGCCAGCCTCGCCTCGTGTACCAGCCCGCCATGTATCAACGTTTAATCGATCTCGCCCCCAGCCGAAGCAATGCGCTGGAACTCTGTGTGGGAACCCTGGCCGAGATGACGGCAGGCGACATCTACGACGCCGTCGACCGCTACAGCAAACAGGGAAGAATTGCATATATCCATCTGCGCAACGTAGTGGGCAAGGTTCCGAACTACCGAGAGACGTTTATCGACGAGGGTGACGTTGATATGCTCCGTATCCTCACCATCCTGGCCAACAACAATTTTGATGGTGTCGTGATTCCTGATCACACCCCGCAGATGGCCTGCTCCGCTCCCTGGCACGCTGGCATGGCCCACACCATTGGTTTCATCCTGGCCGCGGAGGCCATGCTAAAGACATCTTGCAAAAAGCCCGGAGCAGTTCCGGTCGAACCGTCTGACGGCCGCAAGCTCGAGGGAGGCAGGAGATCTTGACACGCGCGTTGAGCGATTCTGCTCTGCCGCACAAGGGCGCTCTGATCATTGCCGCCTCGGTTTCCGCTCTCGGCGGCTTGCTGTTCGGGTACGACAATATCGTTATCAGCGGCGCCATTCACTATCTGGCGTTGTGTTTCAAGCTCGATGCCGCAGGCATCGGCTGGGCTGCCGGATGCGCTCTTATCGGATGCACCATCGGGGCCGCGGGCGCGGGCGCGGTGGTCGATCGCATCGGCCTGAAGAAAGGGCTTGCGCTTTGCGCCGCCTGTTTTGCTTTGTCGTCTGTGGGCATGTGGTTTGCCGCTAGCCTCGCCCAATTCGTTATCTGGAGATTGATCGGCGGTCTCGGAATTGGCGCCGCTTCCATCGTAGCGCCCATGTACATCGCTGAAATTGCTCCAGCACGGCTTCGCGGCCGGCTGGTCACTTTGTATCAGCTCGGAATCGTGCTCGGCATCCTGGCCGCGGTATTCATCAATATGCTCATCCAGCGTATGGGAGATGACGCCTGGAACACGAGCGTGGGCTGGCGCTGGATGTTTTTTGTCGGTGTGATTCCAGCGCTGCTGTTCGGATTAACCATTATTCCTGCGCTGGAGAGCCCGCGCTGGCTCATGAAGATGGGCCGGCACGAAGATGCGCTGTCTGTGCTCTCGAAAATAAACGACCGGATTACGGCGCTCAGCGAAGTGGCACAGATTCAGGACTCGTTGACCCTTGAGGAAGGACGGATCTCGGAGTTATTCACCGCGTTCCGGCGCCCCCTGCTGATCGGACTCATGCTGGCGGGGTTTTCGCAGCTAAGCGGCATCACGCCACTTTTCTCCTTCCTCCCCGAAATCTTCCGATCCGCTGGCACCGCCACCAGCGACGCCTTCTTTCAGTCCGTCCTGGTCAGCCTGGTGAATCTAGTCTTCACCCTGTTTGCTTTGTGGCTTGTGGATCTCTCGGGGCGCAAGAAGCTGATCCTCACCGGCACTCTGGTACAGTCCGTTTCCTTCGCCATGGTGGGCTGGTTGTATCACGTCCATGGTAGCGGCATGGCAGTCCTGATTTTTGTTATGACTTTCGTGGCCGGTCACGCCTTCGGTAACGGGGTCGCCTGTTGGGTCATCATCTCGGAGATTTATCCGACGAAGGTTCGCGGACGTGCTATGTCCATTGCCACAACCGCACTCTGGATCGTCGGATATCTGGGTAATCAACACTTCCCGCTTATGCAAAAACATCTGGGCAGCGACGGCACATTCTGGTGTTTCAGCGCAGCGGCGTTACTGAATCTGCTATGCGTGCTCTGGCTCGTTCCGGAGACTAAGGGGCGCTCACTGGAAGACATCACCGAATTCTGGACAGTCCGGTAACAGGCACGATTGACTGCCAGATCCGTCCACAAGGGGTCGAGGTACGGAGGAGATTTGGTGCGCCCGGAGAGATTCGAACTCCCGACCTATTGCTCCGGAGGACTTGCCGCACGAAGAATGAACGACTTGCACTGACTACTACAACATGCGACGTAGTGCTACAAATACTGTGTCCAGCAAGGCTTTCCGGCTGTGTGCTGAGACTCGGTCGCACTTGGTAGGATTTGGGGGTGGGCACAAAATTGGGCACAGCGATTTCTCATCCGCTCTAG
>CATPBJ010000082.1 GCA_955652395.1 uncultured Terriglobales bacterium
CAGTCTTGACAACCCGGGGCGGGTGCTTCAGACTGCCGAAGTTTCTTCACCGCTAGTCCGCGTTCCTGACCTCATGACCCAAACTCATCAGTCTTTCACCCTGACCTTCTTCGTGCTGTTTGCGCATCTGTTCCTCACCGCCAGTGATCAGATCCCCTCCACCGCCTGGCGCATTCCCATCGGGCAGCCGCCTTCAAATCCCGGCGGCCGGAAGCCTGAACTGGGCAATATTGATGACGGCTTTTGGCAGGGCGCTCCGGTGGGCGGCATTGGCGCGGGAACTTTCTCCCGTTCTTATCGGGGCAATTTCGAACGCTGGCATATCAAGGCCGGAGTTCACAAGTATCAGAATGTTCCTGCCAACCAGTTTGCAGTCTTCGTGCAGCCAGAAGGGCAGCCGGCAATGGCGGAGGTGCTTTCGACCGGCAAGCCCGAGGGCGGAGCACTCTCCGCCTGGAACTGGTCGTATCCAGCAGGCGGCGGAGAGTACGCCGCGCTTTATCCGAAATCGTGGTTCGCGTATCGCTCGCCTCAACTTCCCATCGCTTTGACGATCGAGCAGTTCTCCCCCATTCTGCCCAACAACTACAAGGAAACCAGCTATCCGGTAGCTATCTATAACTGGTATGCGGAGAACCCCTCCAGCAAGCCGGTGACGGTCTCGCTTCTGTTTTCCTGGACCAACATGGTGGGCTGGTTTCGCGACACTACAAGCAACTTCCATGCAGTGCTGAACGTTCAGGATAAGAACGTATTCCGCTCGGAATCCCTGTCGGACGCGAAGATGCAGGGTATTGTCTTCGATCGCATTCGCACTGCCCCGGTGTCCGACGAATGGGACGGGCAGTTCGCGCTCGCTGCCCTGGACTCATCTGGTGTCGAGGTCACTTACATCACTGATTTCGACCCGCAAGGTTCGGGTGCTGAAGTCTGGCAGCCTTTCTCGACTACGGGACGCCTGCCCAACCAGTCACCAGACGTTGCCAGCGCCGGGGAACCAATCGCGGCCGCCATCGCCGTCCGCTTTACCCTGGCCCCCAGAGAGAAGAAAGTGATCCCGATGTCGCTTTCCTGGGACTTTCCGGTCGTGCAGTTCGGCGGAGGTCGCAAGTGGATCCGGCATTACACCCAGTTCTTCGACGCCTCCGGGACCAACGCGTGGAAGATCGCCCACACCGCGCTTGAAAATGACCAGCGCTGGAGCTCCCAGATCGATGCCTGGCAGAAACCCTACATCGAGGACGAATCCAAGCCCGCATGGTACCGCGGCGAACTGTTCAACGAACTTTACATTCTCGCGGACGGCGGCACGCTCTGGGCCCACGAGCAGAACGGCCCGGCGAATCCGTTACATCTGTCCGCGAAGACCGCTGACAGCTTCGCCTATCTCGAATGCTTCGACTACCCGTACTACGGCACGTCGGATGTCCGCTTCTACGGCTCCTTCCCGCTGGTCAAGTTTTGGCCTGAGATCGAGAAGCAGGAGATGCGCGAGTACACCGACACTATTCCGGAAACTATTCCGCAGCACTATCTCTGGGCATGGAAGCTGCAGCACGATCACAAATTCGAAACCATGCAGCGCAAGGTCGCGGGATCCGCTCCGCATGACCTGGGTTCGCCTACCGAAGATCCGTTTGTGAATGTGAACCAGTACAACTATCAGGATGTTTCCAATTGGCGTGATCTGAACAGCAAGTACGTTCTTATGATCTGGCGCGACTATGTGTGGAGCGGCGGCAAGGATGACGATTTTCTCCGCTACACCTGGAACGCGGTCAAGCAGGCGATGGAGCACCTCCGCCAGTATGACACCGACGGCGACGGCCTGATCGAAAACGGCGGATTCCCCGACCAGACCTACGACAACTGGGTGGCCCGCGGCGAAAGCGCCTACAGCGGTGGCCTTTATCTGGCTGCGCTTCGCGCCACCGCCGAGATCGCTCGCAAACTGGGCGATGGTAAAACAGCTTCAGACTACGACGCCCTGTTCAAGAAAGGCCAGGCGGCTTATATCAAAAACCTTTGGAACGGCGCGTACTTTAACTACGACCAGGGCAGCACCTATCACACAGAAATCATGGCGGAGCAACTCGCCGGCCAGTGGTATGCCAATCTCACCGGACTCGGCGATCTCGTTCCGCCCCAAATGCGCAGGTCCGCGCTGCAGCGCGTGTACGACTACAACGTGATGAAGTTCCAGAACGGGGAAATGGGCGCCCTCAATGGCATGGGGGCCGATGGCCAGGCCCTGCACGAAAACGAACAAGTCGAGGAGGTCTGGACCGGCACGACTTTTGCCATCGCTTCTCACATGCTGTCGGAGGGAATGCGCGACCAGGCATTCCACACCGCGCAAGGTGTTTACAACGTTGTCTGGAAAGATCGCGGATATTTCTTCCGCACTCCGGAAGCCTATGACGCGCGCGGACTGTTCCGCGCCAGCATGTATATGCGTCCCGGAGCCATCTGGTCGATGGAGCCGCCCCCGAAGTAAGTGGTGTTCAAACAACGGGGAACATGGACCCTGATGGAGCGTTCGTCCTTTCTCACGCAAGTCGCGAGCAGATTGATGTGCGATCAAGATCGATTCAACAACTTTCCAACCTTGGATCGCTGTAGGCACGAGCGTCCCGCTCGTGCTGCCGGGCGCTCGTCAGATCTCTAGGATGCAGGCAGGTTTGACAAATCTTCCCCAATTTGAGACTTTGCGGCGGGCGGAGGCGGAGATAATGATGACCAGAACCGCGATCACAAATTCATTCCGACAGATAGCAATCCTTCATATAAGCATGTGCTTGATGCTGTGGTTCGCACCGGCCACCAGCCACGCGCAACTGTTTACCTTTTCGAAGCAGGATCTGACAGACTACACTACGGAAAATCCCTTCGAGCGCTTCCCGGATGGCAGGCCCAAGGTACCGGACGGCATGATCGAGCGGGCGCGCGGGTTATCTGCGGAGGAGATCTGGTCGGTCCTCGAAGATAAGAAATTCCGCAATCAGTATGCGGATGGATTTCAGATTCTGTATCCCGGCAAAACACTGGTGGGACGCGCCTTTACGGTCCAGTTCATGCCCGAGCGCTCCGACGTGGACCAGGTCGCCAATGCCAAGGCGAAGGCGCGCGGCATCCATGAGCTCTCCAACCAGTTCGCAATCGACATGCTCCAGCCGGGCGACGTTCTGGTGGTCGATCTCTTCGGCAAGAAGGTCGACGGTACCATCGTCGGCGACAATCTGTTTTATTACGTCATGAAAGCCACCCACAGCAGCGGACTGGTTGTGGATGGAAGCGTCCGCGACCTCGACGGTATTTCGGAAATCGACATGCCAGCCTATTTTCGTTCAGTCGATCCCACGCCCATCGGAAACGTCATGCTTACCGGAATCAATATTCCGATCCGCATCGGCGGGGTTACGGTGATGCCGGGCGACCTGGTGGTCGGTGATCGGGAAGGAGTTTATTTCATTCCGCCAAAAGTCGTGAAAGATGTCCTCGACCGCGCCGATGAGACTCACATCCACGATGAGTGGACGAAGAAAAAGTTCGATGAGGGAAAATACAAATCAAGCGAGATTTATGGCTCTCCGAGTGATCCCAAGCTGCAGCAGGAATATCAGGAATACTTGAAGAAACGACTGGAGGAGATCCGAAGCCAGCGAAATTCGCGTTGATCTCCTTTGCCACGAACCCCTAGGGCGCTTTAGGACAGCGAGGTCGCTCCGGCGTTCGCAGTTTGTGACCATTGCGGCTAAAAGCCTTTACCGCAAAGGACGCCGCCAAGGAAACCACGCAAAGTACGCGAAGCAAGACCAGAGCTACGAGTTGACTATTGCTTATAGCTTGACCGTCTTGCCAGTTCTTGCGGCTTCGTAAATACCCATCATGATGGTCAAGTCGCGCAATCCCTCTTCGCCCGGAGTGAGGGGTTCCTTGTTCTCCATCACGCAACTGGACATGTAGTCCATCTCCAGCGCGAAGTGGTCGCGTACTGGAAGCACGCGCTCTTCGGTTACGTTGTCATGGTGTACGTACATCCGTAAACCATTGTAAGGGGTCGCCGGCTCCAGCTCGAACCACCCTTTGGTAGTCACCACCCGGTAACGGTTTTGTCCCGAATAGCCATAACTGGAGGTGCAATTGGCCAGGATTCCACTGGGGAAGCGCAGTTGAAAATTTATCGTCTCCTCCACTTCTTTGAACCGTACATCTCCAGGCGTGGTGTACATCATCGCGTTGATTTCGGTGGGCTCCTCGCCGGTAAGATAGCGCGCCGCGTTCAGCGAGTAGATGCCTATATCCATCAGCGATCCGCCTCCCGCGAGCGTTTTGTTAAGCCGCCATTGCGTGGGATCGCCAATGTTAAAGCCATGATCGGCCAGAATGACCTTGGTCGGCCCCAGCTCCTGCTGGCGAGCCATGCGGATCGCTGCCTGATTGTAGGGTTCGTAGCGGCAGCGGTAAGCCACCATCAGTTTGCGATTGCCCTTGCGTCCGGCGTCGATCATCTGTTGGCAGTCGGCGGGCGTATTGGCCATGGGTTTTTCCGAGAGCACATGCTTCCCTGCCTGGTGTCCGCGAATCGTGTATTCGGCATGCATCCCGTTCGGCAGCACGATATAGATGATGTCAACTTCCGGATTGTCCTTGAGCGCGTCGTAATTCTGATAGTTGTAAATATTTTTTGGGTTCACGCCATAGCGCAGTGCCAGCTTGTTCGCCTTGTCGGGATGGCCGCTGACCAGAGCCACCACTTTCGACTTTTCACATTTCGCGAACGCGGGCAGGATCTGGTTGATCGAAAGACTGCCCAGGCCGACAATCGCCCATCCTAACCTCTTTCCCGGGGGATCTGGGACCTCGAGTGCTGCGGCAGTATTCAAGAGTGTGCCGGCAAAGTTCGCCGCCACCAGACCCTGGCCAACCTTCGTGATGAATCCTCGGCGAGTGATTTCTTTAGGCAATCGATCAGACATGGGCGGGACTCCTCCGGCAACACCAACGCGGTTGCGCGGCGACATTCTATAGCACTCGCCCACCCGAGCGTCAAAGCCTGAGACGGCTTGATCGACTCAGGCGGGACGTAAACTTCGCGGTCGAGTCGTCAGCGGCTCTCTGGTCATTTCTCCGTCCACCATTCGCCAGATCCCTAGAGGGTTGCTGTCACGCAGTTCGTCGGGCAATGTGACTTCGGGAAATCCCTGATAACAGACGGGTCGGCAAAAACGGAAGATCGCCTGGCTGCCGACCGACGTGGAGCGTCCGTCCGAGGTTGACGGATAGGGGCCGCCGTGCACCATGGCGTGAGAAACTTCCACTCCGGTAGGGAAACCGTTAAACACCAGCCTGCCTACCTTATTCTCTAGAATCGCAACCAAGTCGCCGAACTCCCGAAGATCGGCTTCCGTGCCATAAATGGTCGCGGTCAGATGGCCGCCCAGGTTGCGGGCGAGTTCCAATACTTCGGCGCGGGTGGAGTGGCGGACCACCAGGGTCGCGGGGCCGAAGACCTCCGCAGCCAGATCCGGATTTCGCAGAAATGATTCCTTATCGGCCTCGAAAACCGCAGCGCCTACGCCCAGCTCCTGATCATTGGCCGAGGAGGGCCTTGCAGCCAGGAGCTTCACACCTTGTTCTGTTTTGCGACGCGTCGTGGCGGATTGATACGCAGACCGTATGCCAGCCGTGAGCATGTTGAACTGGCCCGACTCGAGGACCAGGTTCTTCAGTTTGTCGATGAAGGTTGCAGCGTCGTCATTCTCGGGCAGGAACACGATTCCAGGTTTCGTACAGAACTGGCCCGCTCCCAGGGTAAGTGATTTGTACATCCCGGTTGCGATGTTCTCGCTGTTCTCCCGCAACGCACCCGGCAAAACAAACACCGGATTGGTGCTGCTCATCTCAGCAAACACAGGTATGGGTTCGGGACGGGCGGCAGCCAAATCCATAAGCGCCCTTCCGGCGTTGTGCGAGCCCGTGAAACCAACGGCTTTCACCAGCGGATGTTTGACCAGGGCCACGCCCACTTCGGTTCCGGAGTCAAGCAGGAGCGAGAAAACTCCCTCGGGCAAACCACATTCCTGAACGCTTTCCTGCAACAACTGGCCCACCAGTTCACTGGTGCCAGGGTGGGCGGGATGACCTTTGACGATGACTGGATTACCCGCAGCCAGCGCTGAGGCGGTGTCCCCGCCCGCCACCGAGAAGGCCAAAGGAAAGTTACTCGCGCCGAACACAACCACCGGGCCCAGCGCGTGCAGCATCGAGCGCAGATCGGGTTTAGGAGACGGCTTGCGACTAGCATCGGCGCGGTCGATACGGGCCATGACCCACGAACCCTCTTCCGCCACTTGCGCGAAAAGACGAAGCTGGCCGCAGGTGCGCGCAGTCTCACCTTGCAAGCGGAGTTTCGGTAGAGCCGTCTCCTGCTCGGCGCGCTCGACAAGTTCATCCCCAGCGCCTTCAATTTTGGCTGCTATGGTGCGCAGAAACTTTCCTTTTTCACGGCCCGAGATACGGCTGTAGGTTGCGAAAGCTTCATGCGCCAAGCTTGCAGCCAAGTTCGCTTCTTCAGCTCCCGCGCAGAAGAAATCTGGCCCCAGGGGCTCGCCAGTGCGCGGATTGGTGCCACGAAAGGATGGTCCGGCGTTGGTGACCGAACGGAATCCGAGGATCGAATGTCCCGATATCTTCAAATGCTCCCCTCCGTGCGTACTGTATAGAATATCCACTTGCGACAGCAACCTTGTCGTCGAGGCACACCCTGTCGAATCTCAAAGAACGGGAGACTCTGATGAATATCCGCGTCGCAGGTCGCCGTGGTTTTGGGCTGCTGTTTGCGCTTACGTTGTTGCCGAGCCTCCAAGCGGCCCAGAAAACGCAGGCAGCGGGAGAGGCTGCGGATATCAAGAGCCGGCGAACCCAGCTGCTTTCGTTGTTCGACGAAGAGTGGCAGTACGAGCTGCGTTCCAACCCTGAAATGGCAACGTCAATCGGGGACAACCGCTACAACGACCGTCTCAAGGACCGTTCGCCGGAGTTCTATGAGTCCGATCTGGAAGCGAAGCGCACGTTTCTCGACCGCTTCCAGGCGGTGAATCCCGCAGGCTTGTCTCCGCAGGATACGCTAAGCCGCGAGTTGATGATCCGGAACTTGCGTCAGAATATTGAAGAAGCCGGTTTCAAACCCTGGGAAATGCCAGTGAACCAGATGGACGGCCCGTATCTCGAGTGGATCGAGATGCTGAGTTTGACGCCCTTCGACAGTGTGAAGGACTACGACAATTACCTGTCGCGATTGCATCAGGTCCCCAGGGCGCTCGATCAGGTGACCGGCAACATGCGGCAGGGAGTGAAAGACCGGCTGATGCCTCCTCGTTACCTGCTCGAGAAAGTGGCGGTGCAAGCGCAGGAGATTTCGGAAAAGGATGGTGACGCCGGCCCGTTTGCTCAGGCGGTGAACAAATTTCCGGCCGGTATTTCTCGGGCCGATCAGAAACGGCTACGATCGGCTGTGCTGGCCGCAATCCATGGCGAGGTCCTCCCCGCGTACGAGCGCTTTGCCGCATTTGTGCGAGACGATTACGCTCCTCATGGCCGCACCGAGCCGGGTGTCTGGGCGCTGCCTGATGGCGCGGAACGGTATCGCTTTGAAATCCGGCGCATGACGACGACCGACCTGACTCCGGAGGAAATACAGCAGATTGGGCTCAAGCAGCTGGCCGAGATTGAAGCAGAAATGCTGGCGCTCGCGCACAAGCTTGGTTTCAATGATCTGGCCAGCTTGAACGAGCACATCAAGAACGATCGCAAGTTCTATGCGACTTCGGGCCCGGAAGTGCTCGACTTGTACACCAGGTACACGCGGCAGATGGAGTCGCAACTGCCCAAGCTTTTTGGACGGCTGCCACAAAACAAGCTTGAGGTCATCCCGATGGATCCGTTTCGCGCCAAGAATGAGGTTCCGGCGGACTACAACGCCGGAGCGCAGGACGGTTCACGTCCGGGCCATATCAATGTAAACGAGTGGGACCCGGAGCACCGCCTGACGCTGAACATTGAGGCCATCGCCTACCACGAAGGCGTGCCTGGGCATCACCTGCAAATTTCCATTGGTCAGGAATTAAAGGACTTGCCTGCTTTTCGCAAGAACGCAGACTACACCGCCTTCGTCGAAGGCTGGGCCCTGTACTCGGAGCGGTTGGGCAAAGAGATTGGCTTCTATCAGGATCCTTACAGCGATTACGGAAGGCTGGAAAACGAAATGTGGCGAGCCATCCGGCTGATCATTGATACGGGAGTACATGAGAAGCACTGGTCGCGTGAACAGATGGTGGATTATTTCCATCGTTACACTGCCATGGACGAGCCGAATGTTCAAAGTGAAGTGGACCGCTACATTGCCTGGCCGGGACAGGCTCTGGCGTACAAACTGGGCCAGTTGGAGATTTTGAGATTACGGGAAGAGGCGCGACAGAAACTGGGCGCCGAATTCGACCTGCGCGCATTTCACGATGAGGTGGTCGGCAGCGGTCCGCTGCCGTTGGGTGTCCTGCATTCCCAGGTTGAGGACTGGATCAGGGCGCAGGAAGCGCGCCCGTGATCCTTCGCGTTTCACGCGATGTTCCGCTTGAGCCTTGTGGAACGGGGCGCAGATGAAAGCTCCACTCGATTGCGTCCAGACTGCTTGGCGCGGTACAAGGCCTGATCGGCTGCCTGAATCACCTGTTCGACCGAGCGGAAACGGGCATTCGGTTCGGCGGCGCCTATGCTGACAGTGACCGAGATTTGCTGATCCCCCGGCACCGGGATGACAGAGCGGGTCCTCTTTCGCGGCGCAGGAGGCCGGCGAGGACGGTCCCGGCGTTCGGAGTTTCGCCGGTCGTGATTGCGAAAATCCCGGGCTGGAGTGTCCTGATTCCGGGTGTCCTGATCAGGGGCGTCCTGACTTCGAGAATCCGCCCAGCGCGAGTCTTGAGCGCGAGCCCTGCCACGGCGCTCCTGGCCGCCCCGCACGCGGAAGGTGGCGACCTCGATTACGGAGCGCAGCAACTCCAGGTGGGGCATCGCGTCCTTGGCTGACTTCCCGGGAAACAGGATGGCGAATTCTTCCCCACCTACGCGATAAGCGCGGCCACCCCCGGTCACGCTGGCAAGTTTGGTGGCCACCATGCGCAGGACCTGATCGCCGGTTTCATGACCGTAGGTATCGTTGAAGTTCTTGAAGTGATCGATGTCCACGACCGCGACCGCGTAGGGTTCTTCGAGGCGCAACAGCGCGTCATTGAAAGCGCGGCGCGCCGGAAGCGAGGTCAGTTCATCGTGGTACGCCAGAAAATAGGTGTTCTCGATGATGGAACTGATCAGGATCAGGCCCGCCGTCGCGAGATAAGCAGTGGCGGCCGGGCCGACTGCCCCTACCTGGAAGGAAAGAAAGGTCGCCAGCAGGGCCCATAGCAAACCGCTCTCCGTAGGTTTGCGATAGAGCACCAGGCGCACCAGCAGGACTACCAGAGCAGCGACGAAGGCCAGCAGGGCCAGCGAAGGCAGTGGCGTCCAGGAAAAGCGCCCGAGAAAGCGGGAGTGCAGAAGCGCCGGGCCGACGGTCTCTCCGGGACGACAGATGATCGCGACAAACACCGATTCGAAGAATAGAAGCGCCAGCCGGGGAACGATGGCGGGAAAACCCAGTCCTCGCTCGCGAAACACGGAGAAGACAATAAAGTTCAGCGGGAGGAGAAAGGCGACGACTTCAAGGGCAATCCGGCCAGGACCCGCGGAAACTGCCCGGCCGGAAGAAAAGAATTCCAGGGCGCGCTGGGCAAGAAACACAGTCAATAGCGCAAAAAGGATGCGGCTCGAGTGAAAACGCCAAGCCAGAAGAATGCCGGCGGCAAAGACAGAATAGAAGTAGAAGTGCACGGCGGCGGAAGGAATGGAACCGAACGCACCCTGGAAAACCACGCAGGCAGCCACCAGGAATAGGGCTCCCGGCAGTACCAGGGCTTTGAGCGTTTTGGGGCTCCAGAAATTCACGCCCGAGCGAATCCTTTCTGCGAACACCTGCTTGTGAGGTTCTCTGCATTATCCCCTGAAGCTGAGTATGCACGTCAGTGACCGTACAGATTCTAGGAATTCCAGGAGAAAAGACGGTGCTCGAGCTAGCTTACCTGCCTGCCCAGTTCCTTTTCTGCACCTGGTTCCCATTGCGGAAACCGAGACCTTTGATTAGTGCGGAATCCCTTGTTCCCGCCACCTTCCTGACTAAGAATCAGAATAGTTCAAATTAGATTGATCTTATGCGAATTCTAGTCGCCGAAGATGATGCCGCGCTGGCAAGTTTCGTAAAAAAGGGGTTGGAGTCCGAGCATTACGCGGTGGACGTTTCAACCGACGGAGAACAGGCGCGTGCGATGGCTGGGGACCTGGATTTCGATCTGATGGTGCCCGACCTCAACCTGCCGCGGCTGGACGGGGTGAGCATCCTGCGCTTCTTGCGCACTCGGAAACCCAGTATGCCGATCCTGGTGTGACCGGGCGCAACCAGGTGGAGGACCGGGTGCTGTGTCTGGATCTGGGCGCGGACGACGCTCTGGGAAGGCCCTTCTCATTCACCGAATTGTCGGCGCGTATCCGGGCCTTGATGCGGCGCAGCCACCTGCCGGTGGAGTCAGTGCTGGCGGTGGATGACCTGAAGCTGGACCGGGTGGAGCGGGTCGAGCGTGCGGGGGTGGCGGATCGAGCTGACCTCGAAAGAGTTCTGCCTGTTGGAGTATCTCATGCGCAACGCGGGACGGCGCATCACCCGGGCCATGATCGTCGAGCACGTTTGGAATCTATCCTTCGACACCTGCGCCAACGTTGTAGATGTATACGTCAACTACCTGCGCCGCAAAGTGGACGACGGATACGGCAAACACCTGATTCATACCATTCGGGGAGTGGGTTACGAACTGAGTGCCCGGTCGCAAACCGGGCCGGCCGCGGGAGCGGGAGCAGAACCATGAAGCCGATCACGATGGCAATCCCGTGGCCGCGGTGGGAGAGGAATCTCGCCAACTGGTTTCCGATCTGTTTCACCAGCTGAGCCAGCCCCCGACCACCCTGTGTTGCTCGCTGGAGTTGGCCTACTCCAGCCCTCCGGCGGAGCAGTGCAGCGAAGGCGGAGAAAGTGTCAGCGCTGGCGATAGCTATGCGGGAACTGTTTGACGCGGGACATCGAGGTGAGGGCGGCGGCGAAGTCCTGGAACTGCGCCGGGCGGCCGAGAATGCGGTCGGCGATCTGCGGCCGGGGCGCGGTGGTGACGATTGAGTTGGAGGAGCAGGGGAAAGAAGCGGTCCTGGGACTGACCGTGTCGGATAGCCGGACCAGTAACGGCGCCTCGACTACAAGTTCGGATCAGGAACTTGCGCGGCGGCGGACGGCGGAGGCAATTCTTTCCGAACGGCAGATCAGGGACGGGACCGCGGCCTGATCGAGGATAAGGGGAGGCAATCATCGCTTTCGGAATCGGGTTTTGCGCCTAGAGCTGTGTTCTTGACCCGGTTTTGCGGCTGCAAGGAGCGCCCGCGCCTACATGGACACTTCGTTCAAGACTTCTTTGACTTTTTGCAGTAGAGACGCGGCGGAGAATGGTTTAGGCAAATAAGACCATCCAGGATGCTGAAGACCCTTTCTGGTGATCGAATTTTCCGGATATCCAGAGATGAAGATGGCCTTTACGCCGGCGCTGACGGTTACTAGCGCCCGATCGCGGCCGTTTCGGTCGGGTTAAGACCACGTCGGTCAGCAACAGTTGCACTGCTTACGGACGATCGCGAAAGGCCCTGACCGCTTCCGCCGCGTTTCCTGACTGCAGCACATGGTAGCCCGCCGAGCCCAGGATTTCGCCAGCCACTTCACGAACAAAAGCTTCATCTTCCACCAGCAGGATTGTTGGAATCTGAGGATTGGATGCGCCGGCGTAGCAGAAACGCGAGTAGAACCTGCCGGTGCTCCGTCGCCTGGATTTGCCAGATGCAAGTTTCACCTCCGCTGTGGCATTGTGCATTTGTGCTTCCAAGTTCCTGTGAGCCCGCGGTTCCCACGGGTGGGTTGATGGGCCGGGGGTTACGCGATGCTGAGCGCCTTTGAGAGATTGTGCCGGTTAGAGAATGATGCGTGCGATGTCGTTTCGGGACGGCTTGAGCGTTTTTGGGAGCAAGTCTGGTGGTCGCGGGTCCGACCTCATCGGCGCCATGCCGGCCCCGCGCCGGCGAGCCTTCCATGAGCGCAGTCGAAGGGACGCTCGCGCCTGAATTGAACCACTAGGGTCGAGTCAGCAGTGTCTGATAGGGATCGAGTACGACCTTCCGTGTTCCCGGAGGTGCGGACAAGTGGAAGTTGGTTTCCGGACCGTCGGCGAATACCTGGCCTAAGAGTACATCCTTTCCTGCGAGCACAGCGTAAACAGGAATGACAGTCACCAACTCCTGGGGCGCGTCCTTTTGAACAATCGTGCCGATGACCGCCGCGCCTCCCGCCTTTTGCGTGTATTTCACAGACTGCAATTCCAGATGGGGAAGGGCGGTGCCATTCACCCATCCTTGATAAAACCAGTCCAGCGATTTGCGTCCCTCGTAGCGGAGAGACGGAGGCAACTCTTCTTCGAAGACCTGGAGCAATTCGTGGGTATTGATCGCTCTTTCCTGAAAGCGTTCCCTGGCCCTGCTGAGGGCACGTAAAAAGGGCGCATCCGCCTGAGGATCCGAAAGGCTGACGGAACGTCCGCTGCTTTTCCGTTCGGCATCATGCAGCATGGATCGCAGCATGTGGAAGAGCCAGGTGCCGCGGCCGTAGCTGATAGCCTCATAACCCGCGGGAAAATGAGAACAGTTAAGTCGAGCGCCAAAGGTGACCGGACCGGCATCCGCCAGCGGCGAGCCCTCCTTATTCTTCGCCAGAAGATCGTGGCGGTATTTCTCCATGACCGCGCGAAACTGTGGCGGAGAATCAGACTCGAGCAGCAGCAAGGCGCTGTAATTCGCCAGGGCTTCAAAGAGCCATTGATCGCGATAGCTTTTCCAGGACAACAGGTCACCCCACCACTGGTGGGCCGTCTCGTGGGCCATGGTGTTATCGCTCAAGCTCTTTGCCACCGGACTCATATGCAACTGAGATTGTTCCTCGGGCGTGAGGAAGGAAAAGCTGGAGAGAAAGATGAGCGATGGCCAACCCTGGCTGATATCGCCCGGCATTTGGGTGAGGGCCAAACTGGAGTAGGGATACGGACCGAAGCGATGAGCGAAGAACTCGACTGCACGCGCGGCCGAATTTGCGACCGCCTGCGCATTGCGCGCCGGAGAAGGCGGAGGGGCGGCCACACTGATCGGCGCACTGGGCCGGCCGAGCCGCAATGGCGAAAGAGGTTGGGGCGCTATCGCTTCCGCCGTGCCCTGGGGAAAGGAACGTTCCACGCTCGATGCTGCATATGCTTCAACCAAAACGTCGCCGGCATGGGCCGCAACCCGCGCGTACTTGCCCAGGTTGAATCCAGCAACTGGCATGGGGCGATCAGAAACCCAGTGGCCGAATTGTTCGCCCGGCGGCAAATCAGAAGACGCGCCTTCTATTCGCTTGCCCGTCGCGAGCAGCGTCCAACCGGGGGGATAGCGGAATTGCAAGTCGAATCTGGACATCTCCAGCCCGCGGTTGGGATACCACGTCCCACGGGCTCCGACGTAGAGCAGGCCCGCTCCCGCTTCAGAAAGCACGTTGCCTGCATAGACGAAGTGCAAATCAATTTGTTGACCGGCACGCAGCGGCTGGGGGAAAACAACAGCAACCAGATCGTTGCCCCGCCGCGCCAACTGAGTTCCGTCAAGAGCCTGATTGTGAATAAACTCCACCGGGCGACCGTCGGCTTCTACTTTGCTGACCTCAAGGAGCCGGGACAATTCGAAGAGCACGGCTCGCTGGCCAGCCTGTCGAACATCAAGTTGCAGGCTGGCGTCGGCATCGAGTCTGGTGGGCGGCGCCACTTTTGCCCGGATCTTGTATTGCGACACACTGACCGCTTCGGGTTTCGCTTCCTCTCCCATAACCCCGGCTGCGTCGCCGGAACGGCCGCCGGGTTGACCCAGGGTGAATGCGCTCCACACGTCGTAGTAACTTTCACCTTCCACGGTCTTCTGCTGACCCGCCCAGATTTGCTCCGGGGCGAGCGAGTCGAAGTAGAGATCGAAGGTGCCGAGATTTCGTCCCTGAAGGCGCGCATGGAGCATGCGATCGTCGTTCGCTCGAGGTTTGGATACCGGGCCGGCCGTTTCTTGCTCGCCCGAGACGGGCAGAGAGCTGCTGAGACTCAAAAGCAGCCGCAAGGCGTCGAGCTGGGCCAGATTGCGGGCGGTCGAGTCCCACTGGGAAATGAACTCCTGGGAGTTGGCCGCGGCCCGGAGTGAAGGCTGCAACTCGGTAAAGGTATCGTCGTTGAAGCGAAAATATCCGGTGACAAACTTCTCTTCCAGGATGGCAGCACCCGTGAAGAGCATCATGGAGCCACGCTCGGCATTGCTGTTGGGGATGAGCAGCGCTTCACCCTCGCCCTCAAAAAAAGCTCCGGTGACATGGCCGGCGACGTCTTCAGTGAAAGCGATGGTGCCATCGTCAAAGGTAATATGGAAGGCAGCGCGCTCGAGAGTCACTTCGCGGATGTTATAGACCCGCGATTTGTCGAGCCCCACACTTCGCAACTGCAAATATAAAGTTTCCGCAGGGTGATCCGGCCGAGTTGAGGTCGCGATGGCGGAAGTCGGAGCAGGCACCACCACCGAGGCCTGCGCGCTCATGGACGGCGCTGTAAGCAACGTAAGCGCCACCGTGAACCGCGCTCGAGCATGGGTGGGAATAATTCTGATTACCTTGGTCACGTAGGCTGGGCTTCACCTCTGTTGCTAGAATGCGCCATAGTGCGGGCACCTGTCATCTTCCTATTATTGTCGAGTTTCTTCCTGGGCGCAGACTGCGCTTCCGCGGAAGTGATCCACCTGAAAAATGGTCGCACCATCTATGCCGACCAGGTTCACGAAAATGGCTCCCACCTCGAGTATGAAGTCGGGGAAGACTCTTACGCAATTCCGAAATCGGTGGTTGACCGGGTCGAGGCCGGGGGAGTTCGTCCCGAGCGAGCTTCCACCGCGGGCAGCAAGGATTCCAGGGAGGTCCCCTCATTTACTCCTGCCGATGAACTGAAGGGTGAACCGGAAGTCATCGACAAGATTATCCGTGACGGCAGGGTGGACGGCGATGCCCTGGCCGCAATCGAACAGCAACGCAACGCGCCAATAATCGCTGCCGCGTATTTCATCGCCGGCAAGCACGAGATGGAGCAGACGAATTTCAGCAAGGCCCGAACTTATTTTGAGACCGCGCTTCGCTTTGAAAGCCAGAACCCTACCATTCTGAACTATTATGTCGCGCTGCGCCTGCGAACCGGAAACGCAGTTGAGGCCCTACCCTATGCGGAACGCGCAGTGCGAATTGCCCCCGATTCGCCCGACACGCTTGCCATACTCGGTTATGCCCAGTACGCGAGCGATCGGAACAAGGACGCGATCCGCAGTTGGAAACGATCTTTGCAGCTTCGTCCGGATGCCCAGGTGCAGAGGTATCTGGAAAAAGCGGAGCGTGACGCCAGTGCGGAATCGGACTTCACGCAAAACGAAAGCAGCCACTTTACTTTGAAATATGAGGGCAGGCAGACACCGGAGTCATTGCGCCGCGATCTGGTCTCCACTCTGGAGTCGCACTACGACGACCTGGTGCGCGATCTCGGCGTGGCGCCGCGCGGCAGTATTGCCGTGATCCTATACACCGACCAGGCCTTTTTCGACGTTACCCAGTCGCCCTCGTGGGCGGGCGCGGTCAATGACGGCAAACTGCGCATCCCGGTAAACGGCATGACTTCGGTTACACCGGAGTTATCGCGCGTACTGAAGCACGAACTCGCGCATTCGTTCATCAACCAACTTTCAGGTGGACGCTGCCCTCAGTGGTTAAATGAAGGTATCGCGCAGGCCCTGGAACCGAAATCATTGTCGTCGCGCGGACGCCGCCTGGCCCAACTCTTCAAGGCACAACAGGAAATTCCGTTCAATGCGCTGGAAGGCAGCTTCATGCGCTTTTCGCCCATGGAAGCAATTTTGGCCTACGACGAGTCTCTCGCGGCCGTGCAATTCATTATCGACACCCAGAGCACCAGCGATCTGCAGCGCATTCTGCAACGCCTGGCCGAAGGCAATTCCACCGAGACTGCTTTGCGGGCCACCATCCACGATGATTACGGGCGGTTGCAGAGCGAAGTGGGCAAGTACTTGAGCAGCAAGTACGGAGACTAGCAAGCCGCGGAAGGCGGCTGCCCCACGCTTCGGGGCCTTTCGAAGGGTGGGAACCGCAAATTTCGATCATCAACATTCATCCCTGCAGCCTGACAGGGTCGAGGTTCCCACCCTTACAAAAGAGCAAGAGTAAGGCAGCCTTGGCGTAGTTAGAATCAGAGGTTGGCCGGCCCCTGCGCCGCGCTCTGGCGCGGACTCGAACCCAACTCCTTCATCCACCGTAAATATTTGTCTTCAGGAATTCATTGCGGAACTTGCCGTGTGGATCGTAGTGCTTCACGAGATCCTGATAGTCCGGCAGTCTGGCATAGAGCGTCTTCAGCCGAGAAGGCGGCATAGTGAAGAGCTTGGCCCAGTGCGGTCGCGCATCAAAGGGAGCCAGCTGTTCTTCAATCATCGGCAATAGCTGCTTGACCGCTGGCCCTTCCGGTTTCCACGTAAAGTGGATCGCCATCGATGACCGTTGGTGACAAGTACTCATCCAAAGATTGTCAGCGTCAATCGTACGCAATTCCGAGATGAAGAGATGGGGCCCCACGTGGTCGCGCAGCTTCTCGACCGCGAGTACGGCTTCATACCCACGGCTGCGGGGAACAAAGTACTCGGTTTGCAACTCAGCGCCGCTGCTGGGCGTGAAGTTCATGCGGAAGTGCGGCAGTCGCTCATACCAGGAGCCGACGATACCCATCTGTTCGGTGCAATTTTCCGCGGAATGCCCGGCCAGCGGGTGAAGCTTCTGGGTTGCGAGCTTCGCCCCGTAAAACTCAGGGGCGAATTCGAATGAGGTCCCGGGCTCGACGCGGCGTTTGATCCATACTTGCGTGGCCCGGTGATTCTGCCAATCGGTGAATAGACTAACGCTGTAGGCACTCGAGAAAATATCATCGATGTGGTTCTCCAACTGCGCCAGTGACAGATCTTCGTAGACGACTTGCCTCACCTGAAATGTCGGCTGCACATCGAGCGTGACCTTGGTGACCACGCCCAGTCCGCCAAGAGCAACCGCGGCCCCGGGAAACCGTTCGCCATCCGTTTGCCGCGACAGGGTTACGACCTCGCCATCCGCGGTAACGATTTCCAGGGCGGAAACAGCCGTCGACAGGTTGCCATTCTTACTGCCTGAGCCGTGAGTGGCGGTGGCACATGCGCCAGCCACGGAAACATGCGGCAATGAGGCCAGATTGTGCACGGCGAAACCCTGGCCATCCAGGTACGGCGCAAGTTGGCCGTAGGTCACGCCCGCTCCGACAGTCACGGTGCGCGCTTTTTGGTCCAACACCATCTGGTCGAGGAGTTTCAGCGAAATCTGGTTTTCGGTGCTGTCGGCGATCCCGTTGAAAGAATGGCGCGCGCCGAGCGCTTTCAGTTTGCTGCAGCTCTTCACGGCTTGCTGAACTTCCTCGACGGATTTCGGAAGTAGCAGTCGGTCGGTGCTGTATTGGTAGTTGCCGGCCCAATTCGTCCGCGCCGCGGATTGTTGCTCTCCCGCCGTCAGGCGCGACAGTACGCTGCCGGTGATGAGAACGCCAGAAGTTTTCAGGAACTGTCTCTTGTTCATATCGTCCAATCGGCTTGATCGGTGGCTGCTCGCTCACGGGTTGGGTTGTACTCGCTATGCTCGTACGGTGTAGTTCCTGCAGGTTCCTATTTCGCTATAATATATAGAAAGTTAGGACGCTCAACGCAAGAGATTCCGGTAACCGATTCCCATCGGCGTTAAGCTTTCTAGCGCCTTGCACCGTGCGTTCAAGGCATTACACGCCAGATTTTCCGCCAAACCCAGCAGGCGGTGATCTCAGCCGCAAACCACGATCGTGGGTAGACGAGAGTTGGAGCTGAGAATCGAGACTCTTTCAATTCTCGCGCAGAGCTTGCCCGCCCGAGGCTGAAGGGAGCGCCCTGTCACAGGGCTGCGCAGTTCAGCTGATCTGTACGAGGTCGCTGGCCCCGGGCGCCATTGCGGTCGGGGGCGGAAACTGCGGCGCGCGCCACGAGTCGAACACAGATACCTGGTGCACGCAGGAGACGGTGCAATTGGGTGCGCAGGTCTTCTCCGACAGATATTCGCGGCGTATATCTTCGATGGTGTATTGCTCCAGCGGGATGGCGGGATAGCCGCGCTGCTGGGAACAATAATGCACCAGGCCATCTTCGCAAATGTACAGGTATCGCGCGCCGGCGCGACAGCGCCATTGATTGGGGCGGCCCTGCGCAATATTGTCCTGGAAGCCGTTGATGCGAGTGAAGCTGCTCTTCTCCAGCGACTTCATTTCGTTGTAGATCCGGCGCTCTTCGTCATTCAGCGGCTGTAACTGTCCGGAGCCGTCGTGAATGATGCCGATGGTAGAGCTGAAACCCAGGCCCAAAGCGCGCGTGCCGATGGTGAGCGCGTCTTGTGGATTTTTTACGCCGCCACCGACCACCGAATTGATGTTGACGTGGAAATCGGCATGCTCGGCCAGCAACTCCAGTTTCTTGTCCAACACCTTCAGGCTCTTGTTCGAAACCTCGTCCGGGGTAACGTTGTCGATTGAAATTTGCAGCCACTCGAGCCCGGCGCGGTTGAGGCGTTCGATGCGTTCCGCCACCAGCAGATAGCCGTTCGTAATCAGCCCGGCAATCATCCCCCGTTTGCGAATGCGCTGGATGATCTCGTCAAGTTCGGGATGAAGCAATGGCTCGCCACCGCTGATGGTGATGACCGATGTTCCCAATGCAGCCAGCCTGTCCACGCGCTGGAACATCATCTCGGTGGGGACAGGCTTGGAAAAATCGTCGTATTCGTTGCAGTACTCGCACGCCAGATTGCAGCGCCGGGTGGGGATGATATGCGCCAGCAGTGGGTGGTCCGTGGACGCGAACGCAGCCGCGATCATACGCGCTCCCCGCAGATTGCGGTGGAGCGCCTTCAGGCGGCGGCGCACTGTGGTTCCGGCGAAAGGCATGGTTACTATTTATTAAAGCATAGGGATGGTTGAAGTGCACCGATTGGACAGCGTTTGGTGGGATTTGCGGAGTGAATGGAGAATAGCGGCGGTGGTTGAGGGGCAACAACTCCAGTCTTGTTTTAACCCAAAATTCACATTCCCGACATGCCTACGCAACACGGCGTGCTTAGCCTTCCTTGATCGAAACCCCCGTGGGGTCGAACTCCCCTAAGAAACAGGAGACAAATGCAATGGAAGTTTCCGGCAGCCTGATCGTCGTGACCTACGACGAGCATGGCGGCCGGTGGGACCACGTGGCTCCGCCAACCAATAATGGCATTTGGGGGGATGGCTCGCGCGTTCCCGGCATTGGGATCGGCCCGTTTGCCAAGCGGCATTTTGTGGACCACACCCAACACGACACGCTCTCGATTCTAAAGACGATCGAACGGCGCTTCGGCCTGAAGTCGCTCACCGCGTTGGATGCCAATGCCTCCTCGCTCGACAGCAGCGTGAACCTTGTGGCTGACGAAAATTAACCCATTCTCCGGAAAACTCAACTGTAAGCAGCCCCGCTGCTCACGGTTTTTTTACCTATGTTTCATGGCGTATCCGCTGCAGTACTCGCAGGCAAACCGGATGGGCTTGAGTCGACGAGGCTGTGGCCGGCGTCGTTCAGCTTCCAGCGCGGCGTCTGCGTGCTCGCTCTTGACCAATATGTAGTCGGTGTCGAAAGTGGAGATGGCGAAGATGGGGACACCGCTTCGTGCCAGGGGGTCGAGGAAAGACGCCAGGACTCCGGTCAGGGCAAACGGGAATGGACCTTCGAGCTGGAAGCAAGTCCAAGGTGATTCACATTTTGCGCTCTTGGGAGCGTAGTGGACAGGGCAGACGATGGAGAGCTCTTCGTCGGTTCGAGTGATTGAGGTGAAGGATGGGGTTGCGTTTGCGATGGATGCTGGAACTGCAGCATCCGGGGCCAGACGACAGACTGCGAAGCTGGCTGGGAGACGTCGGAATTTTAGGGGCATAAGATTTGGTCTCTGCCTTCGAAACCTAGCCGAGCTGTGCTCGGCCTGGACGGGTCTGAGACCCGTCCCCACACGATCCGTCCCCAGAGGAGCATCGCCCGTTGCGGGCATGTCGCGATACGCGAACCAGACATGGTCGAACTCGATTCTGCCAGGGCCTTGGGGCTTCTTCGTTATTACTGGAGAAACGACGTC
>CATPBJ010000083.1 GCA_955652395.1 uncultured Terriglobales bacterium
AAATGGGAAGGGCACGAGTTCGCTCGGGCCGCTAAATCGCAGAACAAGTTGTCGTTCTTTGGCACCAGGGGTTGGCGGTTCGCGCCAGCTCAAGTTTTTCCGAGCCCATGATCTCCTGCTCGTCCGGCTTGCCGGAAAAGGAATCACTATACTGGTCACTCGATTTCGACCAGCATGGCCACGCAAGAATTCATCACTCACTCCGCCGAGGAGACCATCGCGCTCGGCCGCACTCTGGGCGGTATGCTCGCTCCTCCCAAGCTGGTGCTTCTGCGCGGCGACCTGGGCGCCGGCAAGACCACGCTGGTTAAAGGCATCGCAGAAGCTTTTCAGGCGGCGTCGGCTGAGGACGTCACCAGTCCGACTTTCACTTTGGTCCACGAATACCGCGGGCCACAAGCCAACCTTTATCACATCGATCTGTACCGAATCGATACCCCGCGCCAGCTGGAAACCCTGGGACTCGACGACCTTATCACCAACAACAGCATTCTCCTGATAGAGTGGGGAGAAAAGTTCGCACGCTTCGAGCGCGAGCGTGATGTAGAGATAGCGCTGGAGAGATTGGATGACAGACTCGGGCAACGATCTTCCGAACCAGCATCGAACCAAGGTTCCGAAGACAGTGCTGAAAATGCCCGGCGCATCCGGATCACGACCACGTAGGTTGAGCGCTCTGATTGCCAAATGTCACCGTTCGCTGCGTGCCTTGGGCAGGGAACTTCCGGCCAACCGGTTTGCGCTTGTAATTATCCTCCCCTTGATCTTTATCTTTGCGATGTTGGTGACGAGCGCGCAAATCTGCCGCTCTCAGGACGCGGCACCACCTTCGGCCACGGACAAAGACCATGCAGAGCAGGACCGAGGACAGAAGCGAGCCGACTCTTCCACCCAGCCTTCCGGTCAAGAACGAATGTTTGGCATCATGCCTGCGTACGGAATGGTCGAGGCGGGGAGGCAACCGCCTCCGCTAACCTCCGGCCAGAAATTTAAACTGGCGGTGCAGTATCTCAATCCCTACACTTTTGCGTTTGTAGCTGTCGAAGCCGGCGTGAACCAGGCGCGCAACCACCCCGAGGAATATGGCCAGGGTGCGGAGGGTTTTGGAAAACGGTATGGCGCCGGCGTTGCGGACGGCCTGACCGACGGCCTTTTTGTTACCGGCGTGTACCCGTCTCTCCTGCACCAGGATCCGCGTTACTACCGGCAGGGTGATGGAGGCGTCTCCCGTCGCACGTGGTATGCGGCGAGCCGCATCCTGGTGACAAGGCAGGACTCGGGGCGAAAGGCGTTCAATTTCTCGGAAGTTTTGGGTAGTTTTTCATCATCGGCCTTGGCAATGACTTATTACCCCGAAAGCGAGAGAGACTTTTCGGATGTTGCCGAGCGTGCAGGCGTGCAGTTTGCCTTCGATGCAGGCTTCAATCTGTTGAAGGAATTTTATCCTGACATCGAGCGAAAGCTTTTCCGCAGGAAGCGCAAACCGTAGCGCTCGAACCAAAACCTAGAAACCCATGATGTTGTAGCCGCAGTCCACGTAGATCACTTCTCCAGTGATGCCGGAACTTGCGTCCGAGGCCAGAAACACGCCGGTGGCGCCCACTTCGTGGACGTCCACATTGCGCTGCAAAGGCGCTCTCTCGGCGTGCGCCTTTAGCATATCGCTCAGACCGGAAATGCCGCGGGCCGCCAGAGTCTTGATGGGCCCGGCAGAGATGGCATTGACCCGGATTTTCTTTTTCCCCAGATCATAAGCCAGATAGCGAACGCTGCACTCCAGTGCGGCCTTGGCTACGCCCATGACGTTATAGCGAGGCACAACCCGCTCTGCGCCGTAATAAGTCATGGTGATGATGCTGCCTCCGTCCTCCATAAGAGGGGCGGCAGCCCGAGCCAGCGCAACCAGGGAATACACGCTGACGTCGTGGGCAATGCGGAATCCCTCGCGCGTGGTAGCAACGAATTCGCCCTTCAATTCCTCGGCTGGAGCGTAGGCCACGCTGTGCACCAGCACATGTAACTTACCGTAGCGCTCCTTGAGTTGGACGAACAGCCGGTCGATGGCCGCGTCATCCGATACATCGCACATGAAGCCTTCCGCTCCTGGCAGCGAAGCGATCAGGTCCTTGGCTTCCAGTTCCAGACGCTCGTTCTGATAGGTGATAACCAGCGTGGCGCCCGCCTGGTGCAGTCCCTGCGCAATCGACCAGGCGATCGAGCGCTTGTTGGCGACTCCGAAAACGACCGCAACTCGACCTTCAAGGCTGGATGACATGTAAGTCTCCTGGGATTCTGGAACGGGAAAGGATAACAGCTTGGGGCGGAAGGGAAGAAGTCAGAAGTTCGATTTCAGATTGTAGATTTGCGCTTTCAGATTGTTGGCATGGCATCAGACCACCTTGGCAGATCTGAAGTCTAAGAACTAAGAACTAAGAACTGAAATCTGAAATCTGAAATTACTCTCCCTCCAACGGCCCAACTTCGCCAACCAGCGTTGCCGCCGCCACGGGCCACATGGCCGTTACAAAGCCCACCGCGTACACCATGCCGATGATGGAGAAGCCTGCCACCAGATTCCATTGCGCGACCGCACCCACTAGAAATCCAAGAATGATCTGCAGCAAGGTCCCGGCGAAGTAGAACGTGTTCTGCACCCGCCCCATGAAGTGCTGCGGCACCTGTTCCATGATGCTGGTGTTCATGGCGACACCGCTTACGCCCCGGCCTGAACCCATGACGGCATAAATCGCGACCGCGACCGCCAGCCAGGGCGAAAGCGGTGCCACGATCATTGAAATCGCCAGCAGGCCCATGGAAATTGCAATCGAACGGCGTGCGCCCACCGCGGCAATGAGCTGCGGCGCGTAAATCGCGCTGAGAAATGCGCCCGTGCCCCAACCCGCATTCAGCCACCCATAGCCGACGGCGCCGGCATGAAATACGTTGTCGCTCAGCGGCGCAGTCACCACCACACCGGTCATCATCGCGCCCAGAAAAAGTGCCCAGCTGACTCCCAGCGTGACTACGGAGCGGTGACCGCGAAGAAAATCGAGGCCTTCGCGCATCTCGCGTAAAAAGCGCGCGACCGCGGTTTCCGCTGCAACGATGTCTGCCCGCAGCTCCGCGGGTCGGGGCACGACGTGGCGTCCCTTGCGCACTCCGAGATAAAGCAGAAAAGACGCCAGGTAGGTAGAGAAATCAATGAGCAACACGCCGCCCAGCCCGATGCGGTTATAGACGAATCCGACGATCGACCCGGCGATCAGCCACCCGCCCTGGATTCCCGCCAGCAAGAAGGTGTTGGCGTGGACGAACTCTTCTCCGGGCGTCAATTCTTGAATAAGCGCAGTGATGGTTGGCCAGAACATCCAGAAGCCCGCCGCCACCAGCGTGTTCATCAGATAGAGTTGCCACACTTTTACTTTGCCGGCGAAGGCCAGGATCGCGACCACAAGAATAATGACTGCGCGGGCAGCGTCCAGCATCATCACCAGCCGGCGCCGGTCTTCGCGGTCGATGAGAACTCCAGTAAACGGCAGCATCAGCATGGCCGGCAGCGTCTGCAGCACCGCAAACGTTCCCAGCGCCACTTCTGAGTGAGTGGCCTGCAGGATGTACCAGGCAACGGCGGCGGAATTCATGCCACTGCCCAGCATCGAGATCATGTTGGCGCCGAAGACATACCTTAGCGCCCGTTTTTGCAGGATCGCACGCATGCTTTCAATGTAAACGATTGAGAGAGACCCGCCAACGGAGCGGAGTTGGCGTGACGAGTTCGTTTTCCTTAGCGTTCTTTGCGGAATTCTTCGCGCTCTTTGCGGTTACAAGCTCTTGACCGCAAAGTTCGCAAAGGCGCAAAGAAACCCGCTAGGACCCGGTGCGAACCGGCCAATGAATCCGTACCCGGCTCGCTTCCCCAAATAAGTACACAGCAAGGAGAATGATCTCCGGCTCGATGGCGTGTTTGTAGCGGGGAAAGGGATTCACCAGGTAATAGGGCAGAGGATAGATCAGCAGAAAACAGGCCAGCAGAAACCCACCCAGCTTTCTATTTCGCAGCGTGAACCACAAACCCGCGAAGGCAAATGCGGCGGGGAGAATGAACATGAGATGGCGGGCGATCATCAGGTCATATCCGGCGACGATGTCAGCCTGCGGAGGTCCGATCCAGAAATAGAGAACGCGGTTGAACGTAAAGCGGAGAAACTGCCCAGGATGTTCCCGAATAAATTCGCGGACCTGCTGCTGCTTTTCCTCCATGAATCGAATTTCGCCTAGCGCCTGAAATTTGCGCATGGCCTCGGGATCGTTGCCGGGATGCTCGCTGCGCGTCCACAGGCCGCTGGACTGGTCATTGTTGGCCATGTGCATCTCAAGCGGAAGATTGTCGCGAACAAAAACAAACTCACCGAAGACGGCATAGTTGCGGACCAGCCAGGGGCTGACCACCAGCCCCGCCGCCAAAACGCATAAGCCCACTCCGACACCCTGCCGGGACGGCTGGGGCAAACGCCATAGCAGATAGAGCAGGCAAAATGGCAGAAGCGACAGGGCCGCAGTATTGGTCAACGCCAGCAAACCCCATGGAAGTCCGAATCCGATCCACGCGCGCGGGCCCGGCGGCTCATTCGCCATGCGCAGGGTAAGCAGGAATGCCAAGCTTAACAGAAAGGCGCTGAGACTCATCTCCCAGACCACGCGCACCGGCCAATAGATGGCGTAAGGGAACAGCGCCCACGTCCAGGCGGTAGCCCGCGCCACCGCCACTCCGTAAATCTTCTCTCCAATCCGATAGAGCGTGAGGCAGGTCAACGCGGAAAAAATGCTATTGAAAGTAAGGATGACCCAAGCCGAAAGATTGCTGTAAATCCCAAACAGCTTGAAAACACCAGCCAGGATGTAGGGATAAACTGGGGGAGCCCAGGCGCTGGGTCCGGTAGGCAAATCCGTGGGAGAGCTGAAGCCTTGCCCCATTGCGATGGCACGCGCGATGCGTCCCATTTCCCATCCGAATTGGAAGTGGTCCCGTCGCGGCGTAATGCGGTAGGTATGGCCGATGGTGATGACCGCCAGACGGAGCAGGAAGGCGATCAAGACGATGAAAAGTATGGAGTGAGTCCACCCTTGCCGCGGGACGCTTTGAGCTGAATCCCCCGCCGCTTGAAATGAATTCTTCGCAACCGCGGGCGAGCCCGTCTCCTCGCGACCTTGCATCAGCAGAGACTAGCACAGGGGTCTGGCACAGCCTGTGTCGGGCGGGTAGAGCCTGCCCTGAGCGCAGTCGAAGGGACCCGCCCCATCGAGCGAAGCTCGACGGTTTGTCAGCTAGGCGGCTATCATTATCAGTCCCGCTGAGCGACGCTCAGCCTGGCCGGGTCTAAGACCCGGCCCCACACAGTCCTTGCCCACACAGTGCTGGCTTGCGTGCCGCAGCCTCAGTCTCTCCCCGCTTGCATAACCCCATGCTTCAGAGCTACGATGCGCCGTCGCAATTACGGGGTGACGTATGAAGTATGGCCGCTGGCCCGTCCTGCTGGTTACCTTTCTGTTAATGGTTGCTCCTCTCTCCCGGACCCAAATCGAGAACATCGTCATTCCGGCGGGCACGCCGGAGGACCAGGCGCTGCAGGCCATCACCAAAGAGCCGGATGATCAAAAGAAGCTGGCCATGTACGAGGATTTCCTGAAGCAGTTCTCGTCCAATCCGGCCGCCGTGGCCTATGGCAACTGGCAGATTTCGCAGGCCTACCAGAGCACCCGGGACCTTCAGAAAGCGCTCGACTACGGAGACAAGGCGCTGGCCAGTGCGCCCCGCAGCCTGGATATTCTCGTGTCCCAGGCCAGCATCGCCCAGCAACTGAAAAACAACAGCAAGCTATTGGACTACGCGGTGCACGGAGGCGAAGTCTATAACTCGATCGGGAAAGCAGCCAAGCCGGAAGGCATGAGCGACCAGGATTTCGCTACCCGGACGCAAGAGCAGCGGGATGGCGCCAAGAATTCATACGAGTTCCTGGAGGCTGCGGCCTTCAATGTGATCGTCGATGAAACCAACGCCAAAGCGCGCATGAACGACATTGATCGCTTTACCCCTGCATTCCCCAATTCGCACTTTGACGAACCCATCGCTTCGTACGCCATGATGTCGCTCTCCGAACTCAAGGACACGACTCGAGTGGTGGCGTATGGCGAAAAGGCTCTGGCCACAAATCCCAACAATTTGCCTGCTCTTTTACTGCTGGCTGGAACTTATGTTGAAGATCCCAAGCCCGGCAGCGTCGCTAGAGCTGCTGCCTATGCGCAGAGGGCGATCGCCGCGGCCAAGGCGGATGCTCCCGATGCGGACCGCTCGCACAAACTCTCGGGCGGAGTCGCGCACTCTACACTGGGCTACGCCTACATGAAACAGGAAAAAACCGCGGCAGCGATTCCGGAGTTGAAGTCCGCTACGGTGCTGCTCAAAGGGGTGGATGATCAGCAGTACGCAGTCGCGCTCTATCGACTGGGTTACGCCTACGCCAAGCTGAGCCGTGTTACTGAAGCGCGTGACGTATTGATGGAGGCGGCGAAAATTCCCGGGCCGGTTCAACCGCTCTCGCAAGATCTGTTGGGCAAGGTGAACGCAGCCCGCGCCAAAGCTAAGTAACTGTCATCCGGCTGCCAAAACAGAGAACTGAGAACCGCAAACTAAAAACTGAAAGCTCAAACCAGAAACCAGGAAACCAGAGGTCTCGGTCAGTGCTTCACCAAATCATCCGACAGCAGCAGAGCCTTGGATGCGAGATTGTGCGCGCGCTGCACGTCTCCTGCCTGTTCGGCAGCCTTGGCTTGTTCCATGTACTTGCGAATCTGACTTATGCTGTCCTGCTGGCTTGAGTTCATCGTGCGGGACGCGATCTGTTTCAGATTGGCGTCCGTCGCGGCCAGCAACTGGGTGGTGTTCTGGCGTTGGCTGGAGGCTTGCTCTGCGCTTACGCCTGGCGCGAGTTGGATCACTGGATCGGTCGTGCCGCCGTTTCGTACTACTTTTTTCTCCGGGGTCCCAGTGGAGGTGCTGCCGGCACTCTTCCGGTGACGCCGTTTCCTCCTCGGCGCTTTAGTCTGGGATTCCGGCTTCTTCGGGGCAGCTTGGGGCTGCGGCTTCTCCGGTTCTTGAGCGGCGCCCGGTGCTGGCGGCGCCTGAGGCAGCGCCGATGGCTCGGATTGAGGTCCCGCGCCGGGTTGCGTCGTTTCCGCCGAGGGACTCGCGGGCGCGCTATTCTGCGGGGAGTTCGATGGCGCTGCAACCGGCGGCGGAGTCTCCTGGCTGAGTGGCGGAGGTGATGCCGGAAACGCGACCGCCGCGACGGCGGGAGTCGTCAACCCACACAATCCGAGAATGGCGGCCAGATAGACACTCATGTGAAATTCGATGCTACGAACCCACCGCCAGGCCTACACCGGAATTCTAGTTTCCGTCAAGTAATCCTGGGCATTCCGTGCCGGAAATTCATGCGACTTTCAGGGTCCGCCTTGCTCTAGTCTTGGGTCGCCGCTTCCTGCAGAGCATTCGATCGAGACTGAGCCAGCGGCAGGCGCAGGCGGAAGGTCGTACTCTCTCCCTCGACCGACTCAAAATCAACCGATCCGTAGTGCCATTGTAAGATCTGGTAAGTCTGAGCCAGTCCGATCCCGGTTCCTTCTTTTTTGGTAGTGAAATATAGCTCAAAGATTTTGTCCTGCGCTTCTGCAGGAATGCCGTTGCCCTGATCGCGAATTTCGGTGACCACCATATCTTCTTGCCGGTGAGCCGAAACCGTCAGTTTGCCTCCATCCGGCATGGCTTGAACTCCGTTCAGCACAACATTGAGGATGGCTTGCTTGATGAAGTCGGTGTCCACCTTGACCGTCAAGGGCAGCGAAGGAAGCTCACAGGCAATCGTTACGCCATGTCGCGCCGCATCGGGCCCCGCCAGCTGGACTCCATCTTCCAGAATACGGCGCAAATCCGTTTCCTCCAGATGCAGGTCGCGTGGACGGGTGAAATCCACCAGAATCTGCACCACCCGGTCCAACCGATGTATTTCGCTGCCGATAATGTCCATGTGACGTCGCGTGTCGGGATCGACCTGCCGCAGCTTGCCCTGCAGCAATTGCAAGTGCAAAACAATAGCGTTGATGGGATTCTTGACTTCGTGGGCCACGCCGCGGGTGATCCGGCCGTTCGCCGAGAGCCGGCGGGACATTTCGATTTCGTCTTCGATGCGCCGAACCGACTCTGCATCCCGCATGGTCAGCAGCGCGCCGATCTGGGTTTCTTTTTCCCGGATAAAGTCGAGAGAAACCTGTACCCGCTTCCCGTTGGGAAACTCAATTTCCCGCGGAGCAATCGGGTTGCGTCGTTCGAACGATTGCAAGAGGAGCGCCCCGAACTCCGAGTCGGCAGAAAAAATCCCCCGCGCCACCTGGCCCAGTAGTTCCCGCCGCGGCCGGCCCAGGAAGCGTTCCACTGACGCGCTCACCAGCACCACCCGCGAATCGCGCGTGAACAGCATTAGCCCGTCCTGCAGATTGCCCATGATCTGGTCGACGTTATCTTTCAGGGCGGAAAAGATTTCTTTTGCGTCGCGCATCTGGCGTCCCAGATGCGCGATTTTCAGGCTCACCAGCCCATACTCATCGTGACCGGCATCAGGTTCGCCGACTTCCGCGCCGCCGGCCGTAACACTGTCCAGGCTGCGATTGATCTGTTCCAGCGGCCCCAAGGCGAGGTGCGAGAGTCCAGCAGCCCATATCAGAGAGAGCAAAATTGCGATGCTGGAAAAGACCACAGCTTGCTGCAACCGCGGCGTCAGCTCGTTTTTCAGGAAAACCGTCGATACTCCCACCCTGATGCTGCCGAAGCGCGCCCCGTCCAGCTGCAGCGGGATACGTACGTCGTAAACGGTCGGCGGGTTGTAGACCATGCGGAACTGGCGGCGAAAATTGGCGTTTTCCACCAGGTGGAAGTCGGGTCGGTCAACGACCAGTTTGCCCACCAGGTCGGGATTCGTGTGCAGGATGGCTTTGCCGTTGCTATCGACGATGGCAGCGTCGTAGATGATCGGCCAGGTGCCAACCACAGATTCCAGAAAATTATTGAGATCGCGATCGGTGCCCAGGTAATACGCCACCGCCCGGCGCGTGGCTTCAGGATTCGTGGTGTCGACCTTGGTGCTGCTCAAATCGGGCGCGGCGTTCGCGGCCAGATAGGCGAGGTTCGAAGTCAACTGGGCCGCAGATTCACGGGCGGTAGTCACGCGCTGGCGCAGCAATTGGGAAATGTAGATATAGGAAAACGCCAGCACCAGCACCGCGACCATGAAGGTGATGGCCAGTACGATTTTGGTTTTTCGGCGCATGAAGTGCTAGATCGCTGCGCTTAGCACTTGGCGATTGGCACTTAAACCAGGGCAAACGGTATTGGCCAATTGCTGGTTGCGAATTGCTAAGTGCTAAGGGCCAGCTCCCGCCTACTCTTCCCTCGCCAAAGCCGCGTCGGCCGTGGTGTTGCCGTACTCCTTGAGCTTGTTGTGCAGAGTCTTCAAGCTGATCGCGAGAATCTCGGCGGCCCGGGTCTTGTTGTTGTTGGTAGCCTCGAGCGTTTTCAAGATCAGTAGCTTTTCGGCTTCTTCTACCGTGGTTCCCACGCCCAGGCGCACGGTGTCGGAATCCTCGGCTAAACTGCGCAGACTGGATTGCCCGAATCCCGGCGGCAGATGCTTGGTTTCGACCACCGCGCCATCGCACACGATGATCGCGCGCTCCAGTGTGTTGCGCATTTCGCGTACATTACCCGGCCAGGAGTAGTTCTGAAACGCGTTGAGGACGGCCTCGCTCACGCCTGCGACTTTTCGGCCGTGTTTCTCGTTCATATCTGCCAGCAGCGCCTGCACCAGTTCAGGGACGTCTTCCTTGTGCTCGCGCAGAGGCGGCATGTGAATATTGAAAACATTCAAACGGTAATAGAGGTCGTTGCGCAGTTCACCCCGGGCGACAGCGTCTTCGGGAACCTTGTTGGTCGCGGCCAGGACGCGGACGTCCACTGTGGTCTCTACCTTGCTTCCCAGCCGGCGCAATTTGCGGTCCTCGAGAACGCGCAGCAGCTTGGCTTGGGTGGCCACCGGCATCTCGCCGATCTCATCGAGCAGCAGAGTTCCGCCTTCAGCCAGCTCAAAGCATCCGGTGCGCCGCTCCAAGGCTCCGGTAAAGGCGCCTTTTTCGTGGCCGAATATTTCACTTTCTATCAGGGTTTCCGGAATGGCCGCGCAATTGATGGGCACGAAGGGCTTGTTCCGCCGCGGGCTGAGTTCATGAACAGTGCGGGCCACCAACTCCTTGCCCGTACCGCTGGCCCCGGTGATCAGCACGGAGGCGGTGCTGGGCGCGACCATCTCAATCAGGTGAAAGATTTCCTGCATTTTCTTAGAAGACCCGATCAGGCTGCCCAGCGAGCCGGCGTCGCGCAGCTTTCGGCGCGTGACCTCGAGTTCGGCGCGGGTTCCCAGCAGCGCGGATGCGTTTTGCAGGATGCTGCGCAACCGGTTCGTGTCAATGGGTTTGGTAATGTAGTCATAAGCGCCCATGCGCATGGCTTGCACCGCGCTGTCAATCGTGCCTTGCGCCGTTACCACCACCACCGCCATCGTCTGGGCATCGGTGGCCAGCTTCTCCAGCAGCTCCAGGCCGCCCATGCGCGGCATTTTCATGTCGGTGACTACAATGGAGGGCGCCCAGGCGGTTACTTTTTCCAGTCCTTCCGCGCCATCCTTCGCCGTCTCCGCCCGATAGCCCCAGCCGGTGATCAATTCGGCAAGGCCCGTCCGCTCATTTTCTTCATCCTCGACGATTAGCACTTTTTCAGGGTTCATAGTGGCTTATCCGATATTATTTAGGCTTTCCGGCCCGGCTGCAAGCCACGCTGACGTCTTCCAGATTTTTCTTCTCGCGGAAACCGGCTCCGTCAACGCTGTGGGTTGGGCTGGTCGAGCTGGATCGACAGGCTCGAGCGCCGCAGAGTATATCAATCTGAGACATCGTTTCTGAGCATTATCTAATTGGTTAAAAAGTTTGTAAGTGGCTTGATTTGATCTAGGTCTAGGGTAAAATCATTGCCCATACCAAAGTGGTACTGGCTTCCCACGCAAACTCCCGGGCTCACCTGCAACGAGCGTGGACGCGGAATTTTATTGACGGATTTCGGAGGAATTGCATGTCACTTCGTCGATTGCTGTTTGGCCTATTCCTGTGGTTATTCGCCGTGTCGATATCAACCGCGGTAATGGCACAAGAAGAGGAAACCCCGAAGTGGGAACTCTTCGTTGGCTATCAGTGGCTGCATCCAGGCATTACAGTGCCGACTCCATTCCAGCCGCCCACTGCTCCCATCGGAGTGAAGATGGGCGATATTGCTGAGGGTGGGGGCGCCAGCCTGACTTACAACTTTCACCGGAACTTGGGACTGGAAGCCGACTACGGCGGGAACCAGAACGATAACGGGTCGGTAAATACGGCTTCGATCGGACCGCGCTTGGCCTGGCGCAGTGAAGGCACGACCTTCTTCGTGCACACATTGCTCGGCTACAACCGGCTGAGTGTGCCCCTCGTTGACACCAGCAATGGCATTGGTGCGATTCTCGGCGGCGGAATGGATCTCAATCTTTGGCGCCGGCTCTCGCTGCGCTTGTTTGAAGCCGACTGGGTTTGGTCAAACCACAATTTTGCCAACGAGGTTGGCGCCGGCTTTTCGGATTTGCGGCGTCCCCAAGAAAGCGGAGTCCGGCTGCGCACCGGTCTGGTCTTCAACTTCGGCTATCCGACGGTGACGGTCCCGGCTGCAACCTGCTCCATCCAGCCCAGCGAAGTAATGGTCGGTGAGCCGGTCACGGTCACGGCCAGCGCTGCCAATTTCAATCCCAAGCACACCCTGACCTATAGCTGGGCCAGCACGGGAGGAAAGGTCACAAGCAAGGACAACACCGCGACCCTCGATACCAATGGAGTCGCCGGTGGCAGCTATACGGCCACGGTTCGCGTGACCGATCCCAAAATGAAGAAAGGTGGCGAGGCAAGTTGCAGCGCCACCTTTACCGTGAAAGAACCGCCGAAGAATCCGCCGACTATGTCTTGCTCGGCCAATCCGACATCGGTTCAAGCGGGTACGCCTTCAACTCTAACTTGCACTTGCACCAGTCCGGATAACGTGCCGGTCACGATCAGCGGTTGGAACGCGACTGGTGGCAGCGTGTCTGGTGACGGAGGCACCGCCACTCTCAATACCACCGGAGCAGGAGCGGGCCCGATTACGGTGAGCGCCACCTGTACCGATTCCCGCGGTCTCACCGCGTCGAGTTCGAGCACGGTGACGGTAGAGGTTCCACCTCCACCGCCGCCGGAGGCGAGCAAGCTGAGCGAGTGCGACTTCCCCAACAAGGTGAAGCCATGGCGTGTGGACAACACCTGCAAGGCCATACTGGACGACGTTGCCCAGCGATTACAGCATGATCCTGATGCGAAGCTCGTGATTGTGGGCAATGCCGAACCCGGCGAGAAACGCAAGAACCTGGCCGGGGAGCGCGCGGTCAATTCCAAGGCCTATCTGTCCGGTGGCGAAGCCAAGCAAGCCATCGATGCCAGCCGGATTGAAGTGCGTACGGGCAGCGCCGGAACCAGGACAGCCGAATACTGGGTCGTCCCAGCCGGTGCGACCTTCTCGGCACCCGGAACCACGGTGGTGGATGAGTCGATGGTGAAAGCAGTTCCGGATCACCCGGCCGCCGCCAAGAAGAAAGCGGCTAAGCCCAAGGCTCAGTGACCCTTAGCTGAATGTGGCCGGCCGAGTTTCACACTCGACCGGCCCTTTTTGTTCTGTCCTTAGGTAACTTGAAAAGGGCGTATTACGCTGTCAATCTCAGCCGCGAGCGCATAATTTTTTCGCTAGAGGCAAATTCACCCATGATTTCGCGTGCGATTCGGACAATTTATTGTAAGTCACTGATTACATTGGCTATTGCGATGCTGTCCGTCACTTTCCTTTGGGCCGGTCAGTGGACCGCCCTGGGTCCTGACGGAGGCGACGTTCGGAGCCTGGGTTTCGATCCACAAAATCCGGACCGCATTTACCTCGGGACCGGCACCGGAACTCTTTTCCTGTCTTCGGACGGGGGACATAACTGGTCGCGTCTGGCCCACCTGGGCGGCGACGATAACGTTCTCGATCACATCGCCATTGATCCGCAGAACCCGAAACACATTTACGTTTCCGCGTGGAACGTGGTGAATCAACAGGCAGGAGATGTCTACCGCTCGCATGATGGCGGCAACAACTGGGAAGCACTTCCGGGTGTGCACGGCAAGTCGGTGCGGGCACTGGCCATCGCTCCCTACGATTCAAAAGTTCTGGTAGTCGGCGCCCTCGACGGCGTGTTCCGCAGCAAGAATGGCGGCAACGACTGGGAGCGGATTTCTCCTGTGAGCCTGGCTGAACTGAAGAACGTCGAGTCGATCGCCGTCGATCCCAAGAAACCCGATGTGGTGTACGCGGGTACCTGGCACTTGGCGTGGAAGACCGACGATGGCGGGGCCAACTGGCATCGCATCAACAAGGGCATGATCGATGACTCCGACGTGTTCTCGGTCATCGTGGACTCCACCAACCCTGCAGTCGTTTACGCGAGCGCATGTTCCGGGATTTACCGGAGCGAAACCGCGGGCGATCTTTTCCGCAAACTACAGGGAATTCCGTTCTCCGCGCGCCGCACGCGCGTTCTGAAGCAGGACCCGAAAGATCCGGCAACGGTTTATGCCGGAACCACCGAGGGCCTGTGGAAGACCATCGACGGTGGCAAGACTTGGAAGCACGCGACTAACTCTGAGGTTGTGGTCAACGATGTGCTGGTCGATCCGCGCAACTCAAACCGGGTGTTGCTGGCGACCGACCGCGGCGGCATCCTGGCCAGCGACGATGGAGCGCAGACTTTCGCAGCCTCCAATCACGGCTACACTCATCGCTACGTCAGCTCGATTCTCGCCGATCAGAACGATCCCAACAACATCCTGGTTGGCGTGGTGAACGACCGCGAGTTTGGCGGCGTTTTCTCAACCCGCAATGGCGGACAGAACTGGCAGCAGAAGAGCGCCGGCCTCGGCGGCCGCGATGTTTTCGCCTTGCAGCAGGTTTCCAACGGCGGGCTGATCGCCGGCACCAACAAGGGCATCTTCCTGCTGGATCGCAACGCCAGCCAGTGGCGTCCAAGCAACACCATCGTGATCCTGAAACCGGCGCTGAACGCAACGAAAGGCAAGAAGGGGGCGAAGAAGGCTCCGGCCTCGGTTGCGGTTCGCTCCACTCTGGACGCGCGCGTGAGCGATATCGAAATCACACCCAAACGCTGGCGGGCGGCCACCTCGTCTGGATTATTCACCAGTTCGGACCAGGGCAAAACCTGGACCGGCGGTCCAGTGATGGGCAAGACTGATTTCGTGGCCGTCGAGTCAAAGGGCGAGCTGGTGGTCGCCGCCACTCGCACCAACGTTCTCTATTCCTCGAACAACGGAGCGACCTGGCAGCAGGCGCCTCTGTCCTCTTACATCACGGCTATTCACGGCGTGACCCTCACGCCTGAAGGAGAAATCCTGGTTGCTTCCCGGGAAGGCGCGTTCCGCAGTTCCGACTCCGGAGCGAGCTGGGAGCATGTCGTGAATGGCATTCCGGACAAAAACATCAGTTCGATCGCGTATGACCTGAGCAAGAAACGTCTGTTGGCCACCAGTATTGCTAGCGGAGTCATTTTCGAGAGCAAGGACGGCGGTCGCAGCTGGCACCGCGGCCCTGATTCGGGATACCCGCTGCGTCGCGTCAGCGTAGTGCGCGGACGCTTCGTGGGAGCCACCCCGTTTGATGGCCTGATTGTTCAGCCCGAGAATGAAGCGGCCAGCGCTTCAGCCGGCCTGGGCGGATCGTCCGAGTAGCCGATCGTCAAACCAAGCTGTTGTTCAATCCACGGAGGAGCGGCTCAACCGCTTCTCCGTTTTTCTTTCACCGTTTTGAGAACCGCTTGGCTGGGCAGATGGAAGAATTCAACAATTTATCCACTTGACACTCAAAGCGGGTAAAAGCTAAGACATCCCTAATGTTCGCGCCCTTCTACACGCTGTACGCTCTTATCGTGGCGATCGCAATTGCGCTGTGGATCGTGCTTCGTAGACTCCAATGACACTGGTGATGGAGCATTCCCCATTTGCTATCCGTGTGAGTCCGTGCAGATCCGTGACTGCGGCTCTTGACCGCGCTAGCGCGATAGTACCGGCAATATCGACACATGCAAAGTTGATCTCTCCACTAAGTCGCTGATAAATCGATGTCCAGCGATGGCATCCATCTTGCGACTTGTCGAGGAGTGAGGGTGCGCGGCAGGATTGTTTTATGAGGTTGTCGAACGGGAATTGGCGGAACGCGGCCGGGTTCGCCGTTCTGCTAATGGGGCTGACTCTTACCGGGTGTTCACAGCGCGAGCGCATGCCCCTGGTCGAAAAAAATGCTTCCGCGGATCAGCACCTACCTTTTGCAGCTGCATCCGACAAAGCTGGAATCTCACCCACAGGTTCGTTGGCGCCGGCAGCCATCCCGGCTGGTACTGCTGTGACCATTCACCTGCGTTTGTCTTTGTCCAGCGCCAGTTCGCGTTCAGGCGATCCCTTCGAGGCAGTGCTCGACGAACCCATCGTCGTTCACGGGCATACGCTTGCGCCCCGCGGCGCTATCCTGACCGGAAGGGTTCTGGACGCACGCGCTTCGGATCAGTTTCAGCAACCGGGCTACCTGCGCCTGGGGCTGACTGCAATATCCCTCAACGGCAAGCTCCTACCCATACAGACCTCCAGCATCTTCATGAAGCGAGGCTCGCATGAGCAACGCAACGTGACCATACTCCGCGACGGTTCCGGAAGCCAAGGTGCTCTGACTGGAGCTTCCATCGACGCCCCCGGAACGACTTACGCCACGGGAAGCAGGGACGTAGGCGTGGCGCCCGAGCGGCATCTGACTTTTCGCCTGGCCCAGCCCTTACCGCTCTAGACATACGGTCATCACACAGGGGACATGGTGTTGGGAATTTTGATCAAACTGAGTCGCCACTGCCGCAGATTGCCTACAGGGTGCTCATGAAAGCCACCAGATCGGCTTTCTGGTCGTCAGTCAGCAGCATATTGAAACGCTGGTCATCGAAGTTGACCACATCGATCAAAGTCGCGGCTGAGCCGTTGTGGAAGTATGGTGGGCGTGCGGCCAGACCGCGCATGCCGGGGATCTTGACTTTGCTCATGTCGGCGCATTTGCCGGTGACCATCGCTCGTCCTGGATCGGTAGTAGCAACTTGCGTGCCGTCGTTGCACTGGATCAGGTAAGAAGGGAGATTGGGCTTCGGAGAGCCGGTTCCGATATCCATCCTATCGGGCATTGAGTCGCCACCCACGTTCGGCGTGTTGTGGCAGGTCGTGCAGGTGCCCACGATCAGCGGTTGGCCCTGAACATCGTTGAATCCTGTCACGTTGGTAATCCTCATCGGAAGAGTATTGAACAATACTTCTCCCCGCGCGACGGACTGCTGCGCCGTGGCGTTCCGGTCGCTCACGGTGGCCCAGTTGGTGTAGAGGGTAAACGCATTGGGGTTAAACCCGCTTCCTGAGTTGATCCCCGGAGCGAAGGCCTGGGCCGAGAGAAACACCGAGCCGCCACTCCCGCCCTGCGCGGTGAGGTCACCGGCCAGATTGTCTTGCGATTGCGCGGTGAACAGCGACGTCTCGAGGTTCACAATCTGGGTCAGCTGCGCATCCGTCGGCGGAGTCGTGGGCTGGGTGTGGACCATCGTGGCGTCCTTGGCCTGGGTTTTCAGGTCGGGCTCGCGCCCGTCCCACATGATCCCATTGAGAAACTTCAGGTTGGTGGAGGGAAGCGGCCGCCGATAAAGTGCCGGCCGGCTCGCCGTAGTTTCCGGGCACTGGTAAGGATCGTTGATCGAGATGATGCTGAACTCGGCGTTCGCCGGCATCGGCAATGTCATCCGGATCAGCCCAAAATTCAGCAGTTGGCTGTAGGCCGAGCTCGCGGCGGCGAGGGTAGAGACGTCAGCGCTGGGGCAATTGGCGCCGTCCAGTGCCCGAAACACCGGATCCGTGCCCTGGGTGGACTGAAATCGCTGCTGCAGGTGCGCTGGAGTGATGCTCCATCCATCGCTGGCCACATGACAGGTGTTGCACGTCCGGGTGTTTGTCCCCAATTGGCTGAAAAAGGTACCCGAACGATCAACCTGCGTCTGGCTGAAGGTCTCAACGCTGCCGCTCGCATCCGGGGACGTTTCCCGGAATGTACCTGGGGGCGGGGTAACGGTGGGAGGTTGGGACCCCGTACCGCCACACGCTGTGCAGCCTGACATCACCAACCCAGCCACTGCAAGTAAAGCCCGGTGTCGATTCATTGCTTACATGGCCCTTTAGTTCAGACGTCAGCCCGGCAGCGAAACGGCGTTCGCTCGGCCTGGAATCTCGATTTCTCTGGAGATAAACAGCCGGGGGAGGAACTACAAATTATCATATTCAGATCGAAAATCAAGTTGTTAAATGGTTGGGATTTCCGCGCCTTCGATGCTGTAAATGGTTGCATACCAAGTTGAAGTACGCCCGTCGTGAAGCCGAGGGCTCGCTATGTTCTTGCGTCACAGCTCTGTGTGACCGCTGCCCTTAGCAGTTTGCCCGCACCCGCTTAAACTTCCCAAAATGGAAAGAGCACGCCAAGGGCGAACTTGTCGCAGCAGGTTTCCCGATCCGGGGCTGCTGATGGCTACATTCCAGGCCTTCCCCGAGAGCCTGGCGATTGTCGCCTCCGGCTTCATTGTCTATGCCGATCCCGCGTGGCGTGGAATGTTCGAATGCCCCGATCCGTCGCAGCTTCAGGGCCGGCGCTCAAAGACTTGTCGCGAAGTTGCGCAATCGCTCGGCTTTAACACCGCCGTGGCGGATTCCGCTGCCCAGATCGGCGAACGCAAGCCCGATGCGGTCATCGTGATCGTCACCGGATACGGCACGGTGCAATCCGCAGTCCAGGCCATGAAGAACGGCGCCTATGACTACGTAACCAAGCCTTTCAGCATGGAAGAGTTGAGGCTACTGCTGGAGCAGGTGTCCGGCCACCTGAAGTTGAACACCGAAAACCGCACGCTGCGTGAGAAGATCAAGTCCGCAGCATCGTCGGTCGGGCGCCGGAGATGGAAAAGCTCTATCGCATCATCGGCCAAGCCGCGCACAGCAGCCATCCTGTGCTCATCCTGGGCGAGAGCGGTACGGGCAAGGCGATGGTGGCACGCTCCATCCATTTCTCCGGCCCTTCCGCGACAAACCGTTTGTCCCGGTGGATTGCGGCTCGCTGGTTCCCATCCTGATCGAAAGCGAACTCAAAAGCACGATCACGGCGCTACTGCTTTCCTCCGAGCAAGTTCCTGATCTCCAAAGCGGAGCCGAAAGCAGGATGCGCACCGTCCACGAACTTGCCCAGGAAATGCGCCTCAAGCTCGAAGGTCCCATCTGAGGCGTTGGCGTCGGAAATCTGCATATTTCAACATCCTCAGAGTGCAACATTTTGCGCACCTGCTGCCTCCTCCGCTAAAATCCTTCCCGAACATCGCGCTTCCCGCACTACAATGACGCAGCAGAAAGAAACGCGGGGTCGCAGTCCTTTCGCGGCCTCCCGCGCTCTCCCAGAGGACCTCGTGCACGTTTTAGTCACAGCCGACACCTTGAGTGGTACTTGGACCTACACCCGTGAGCTGGTCTCCGGCCTGGTCAGTCGAGGTTTGCGCGTAACCCTTGTGAGTTTCGGCGAAATCCCCCTGCCCCAGCAGACTTCGTGGATGGAGAACCTGCATGGCCTGGAATACCATCCCACGGCGTTTCGCCTGGACTGGATGCAGGAAGGGCAGGAAGACCTCAAAGATTCCTCGGCGTATCTCACGGCGTTGGTGAAAGAGTTAAAACCCCACGTCCTTCACCTGAACCAGTTGTGCTATGGCAGCCTGCCGGTTCCGGTGCCGCGCGTCGTGGTGGCGCATGGTGACTTGATCACCTGGTGGCGGGCAGTCCACGGGCGGGAACCCAAGCAGGATCGTTGGCTGCGATGGTATCGGGAAGTCGTCACCCGCGGCCTGGCCACGGCCAGCGTGGTAGTGGCGCCTTCGGTGTGGATGCGGGACAGCGTCCGTGACTGCTACACCCGGGCACGGCACGAAACTGTTATTTACAACGGGCGCAATCCTATCTTCTTCAACCCTTATGTGGGCAAAGATGACTCCGTGCTCGCGGTAGGCCGGTTGTTGGATGCTGGTAAGCAGATTTCGCTGTTGACCCAGCACACTCACCCTCTTCCCATCTGCATCGTAGGATCGGACGCACCGGTCCACGGTTCAGCGGCGATTCCCATACGCGCCGATGTCAAGCTTTCGATCGACACCGTCAATGTTGCGCTGAAAGGGCCACAGACCGAGGCGCAACTACGCACACTCTACAGCCGCGCCGCGATTTATGCCGCCACCTCCCGCTATGAACCGTTCGACATGGCGGCGGTCGAAGCCGCGTTCTCGCGCTGCGCCATTGTGGCGAATGACATTCCTGCCTTCCGAGAAATATGGGGTGACGCCGCTCTTTACTTCCGTGAAAATGATGCCGCCAGCCTCGCATCAGCCATCCGCCGGCTGAGCAATCAGCGGGATTTGTGCCGCACCTACGGCAATCGCGCCTTTCAACGGGCCCGCGAGTGCTTTACCTCCAAACGCATGATCGACCAATATCTCGAGCTTTATGGAAACCTGCTGCAGACGAAGTGGGCAGCGGCGTAAAAAGCGGTCAGCTCTCAGCTTTCAGCCCTTAGTTTCAGTTTGCTTGCAATGGTTTTTGCAGAAAGCTGATAGCTGAGAGCTGAAAGCTGCTTTCGAAGCTGCTATCTTCTTACCTGTACTCAAAACAGGGAGGGTTCATGGCCGCAGTCAAAATCACCGTTCGCAAGAACGGCCCGTATCGAGTCGAAGACCCCGAGGGTTCGATCGAACTGGTCGACGCCGACGGCAACAAGTATGACCTGACCGGCAAGCCGGCATTTTCTCTTTGCCGTTGTGGTGGATCGGTGACCAAACCATTTTGCGACGGCACCCACAGTCGTATCGGGTTCCAGGGAGCGGAATCGGCGGTGAAAAAGGCGGAGAGCAGCAGCTGAACCGCGAACTTCCCCCCGAACATAAACAGTCTTGGCGTGCAGTGACGGGGCGCTTTCGCTTTCGCCCCCACGCCAGTGTTTCTCCGGTCTTCTGTGGGGAACTGTGTTTGCGGCATCAAACCCTTGAGGATCCCCTGTGAACGACGGGAAAGGTCGAGCGTTAGGGATGGATCGCGCCATCACCCGGCGTGATTTCCTGAACGGAGTTGCACTCACGGCCGGTGTGGCAATGCTTTCTCCTGGCTTCCTTGCCACCGCGGATATGAGGGCCGGAGAGCAGTCATCCGACTACTATCCGCCAGCCCTGACCGGACTTCGCGGCAGCCATCCCGGATCGTTTGACGCGGCCCATAGCCTGCGCGACGGTACCTTCTGGGACCAGGCCGGAACGCCGGCTGACACTGGAGAATCCTACGATCTGCTCGTGGTGGGCGGCGGCATCAGCGGACTCTCCGCCGCGCACTTCTTTCGCAAGATTGCGGGACCGAAGGCCCGCATCCTGGTTCTCGACAACCACGACGATTTCGGCGGACACGCCAAGCGCAACGAGTTCCACTCCGGCCAGCGGACTATGCTGGGCTTTGGTGGGACATTTTCCATCGAGAGCCCGGCCCCGTACAGCACGGTCGCCAAAGGCCTGATTCGCGAACTGGGAATTGACGTTGCTTCGTATCCCAAATACGTAAACGAAGACTTGTACCGCTCCCTCGGCCTGTATCCGAAAATCTTTTTTGATAAGGAAACGTTCGGCGCGGATCGGCTGGTAATCAATCCCATGACTCACGTTTCTGGAGAGAGCCAAGACGCTTCGATAGGAGCCGGTGCGCTCGAGAGATTTCTGAAAGAGGCGCCATTTTCTCAACAAGCCAGGAAGGACTACGAACGTCTTGTCACCGAGAAGAAGGACTATCTGCCCGGCCTGAGTTCCGACGAGAAAAAAGCTCGCCTCGCCCGGATGAGCTACAACAGCTTCTTGACGGACGTCGTAAAAGTCAGCCCTGAAGTGGTCAAACTGCTTCAGGCGAGGCCCCAACCTTCCTTCGGCATCGGATATGACGCCGTCTCCGCGCAGGACGCGTGGGGCGGGGGCGAGCCTGGATTCGCCGGGATGAATCTCGATCCGGCTCCGGGCAAGGGGATGAACCGCGATGCCATCCCTAACGAAGAAGCCGAGAAATACTTTTTCCACTTCCCCGACGGCAACGCTTCCATCGCGCGGTTGCTGGTGCGCAAGCTGATTCCGCAGGCCATTCCGGGGCACTCCGCCAAGGACGTGGTCAAGGCCCGAGCGAACTATGCCGCGCTCGATCAGGATAAATCTGCCGTCCGCATCCGCTTGAACAGCACCGCCGTCCGAGTCAAGCATCAGGGAGATCCCGCCAGCGCCCAGGGACTCGAAATTGCCTACGCGCGCGGCGGGAAAGTGCATACGGTGCGGGCCGCGCATTGCATTCTTGCGTGCTGGCACGTGGTCATTCCCCACATCTGCGAGCAACTACCGGACAAGCAGAAAGAGGCGCTGTCGTCGGCAGCCAAGGTCCCCCTGCTGTACACCAACGTCGCCATCCGGAACTGGAAGGCTTTCCAGAAGCTGGGCGTAAGCTCTATCTATGCCCCATCAGCCTACCACTCGCACATGAACCTGGATGTACCTGTAAGCATCGGCGGCTACGAATGCTCGCGCAAACCGGAGGAACCCATCGTTGTCCACATGATGAAGACGCCCTGCAAGCCCGGCCGCCCGGCGCGCGACCAGCACCTTCTGGGTCGGGTGGAACTCTTCACCACGACGTTTGAAACCATGGAACGAAACATCCGCGAGCAGATGGCTAGGGTGGTGGGGCCGGGAGGTTTCGATCCGGCGAACGACATCACGGCCATCACGGTGAATCGCTGGCCTCACGGCTACGCCTACGAGTACAACTCCCTCTGGGACAAATTCTGGCTGGAAGGTGGAGAGACGCCCTGCGAAATGGCCCGCAAGCCCTTTGGAAGGATCGCAATTGCCAATGCCGACGCCGGCGCCTACGCCTACACGGATTGCGCGATCGATCACGCCTATCGAGCAGTAGCAGAGATCATGAAAAGCTAAACAATCCAAAACTGAGATCCGAGAACTGACCACTGGTAACTGGTGTTGAATCGACTGAGTCTCCAAATCGTAGCGTCAGTGAATGGTCTTGGTCTTCCGCGACATGTAGTCCATCAGTAGATATTGCCCGAGCGTGTAGGGCGTCGTGAAGTAGGCCTTCCCGCGGCACATCTCGGTCACTTTCTGCACGAACTGCACCAGTCCATAGTCCGACGCCAGCATGAAGGTGTTAATCATGACTCCCGCCCGCTTGCACTTGGAAACTTCCTCCAGCGTCTGGCTTACTACCATGGGATCAAGGCCAAAGGCGTTCTTGTAGATGCGCCCATCTTCGAGCGTTAGCGCGGAAGGCTTGCCGTCGGTAATCATGACAATCTGCTTCATGTCCTTGCGCTGCCGCTGCAGGACACGCTGCGCCAGCCGCAGACCCTCGCGCGTGTTGGTATAGTATGGGCCGACTTTCACACGCGCCAATTGTGAGAGCGGGACTTCTTCCGCTGAATCATGAAACAGAACCAGGGAAAGGGAGTCGCCCGGATACTGGGTCCGGATCAGGTGCGAAAGCGCCAACGCAACTTTCTTCGCCGGGGTGAAACGGTCCTCGCCATAGAGAATCATCGAGTGGGAGCAATCGAGCATAAGTACCGTCGCGCAGGAAGACTGGTACTCGCACTGGTGTACCTGCAGGTCGGAATACTCGATGTTCAGAGGCAGCTTCAAGCCTTCGCGCTGGATCGCACTGGAGAGCGTGGCCGTAATGTCCAGGTTGAGCGTGTCTCCGAATTCGTAGGGCCGAGATGCGCCACTGGCTTCGATGCCGGTGGCCAGGTCACGGGTGTCATGGCGGCCGAAGCTGGATTTTCCCAGCGATCCCATGAGATCGCGAAGCGTCTTGAAGCCGAGAAAGTCCAGGCTCTTGTCGGTGATTTCAAATTTAGCCCGCTGCCCTTCACCGGTTCGCCCGCCGATACTTGATTGCTGCGAAGGGTCGCGCGGTTCATCGACGCTGATGTAGTCTTCCTGCTCCATGCGTTCGATCAGTTGCTCGATAAGTTCGTCAAGAGTTCCGTCCATCTGCATCTGGCGCAAGCGTTCCTGCATTTCTTCGTCGAGAAAATTTCCATCGAGCAATGCCTGTTCGATGGCGCGGCGCAGATCGTCGAGGGTTTGCTCGCCCTCGGGCATGTCGTAGAACATGTAATTCTGAAAGCCGCTCTGCAACAGGTAGTCAGAGAGCGCGCTCAGCAGGTCTTCCATACTCATTGCGCCGGCCGGGTCGGCAACGTACTTGCTGTAGCGAACGCGTTTCATAAGAAAAGCCGTCAGCCTTCAGCCCTCAGGAAAATCCGCGAGAACTGCTTCAATTTGCTGCTCTTGCATCGGCACGAAACTCGGGAACGGAGTGCGTTTGCTGATGGCTGACAGCTGATGGCTGACAGCTAGTTATACGGCCTGCGGCCCCGGTAAGGCAGATCCTCCCGCTCGAAGGGCTTTTCAGTCTGCTTGGGTTGCTTCTCTCCGGCGGTGAAGACGCGTTCCTCATTCCGGCCAATACGCTTGTGCGCGTGCAGGCCTTCGAGAATAAACTCGGCCGCCGAAACCTGTACTTCCGGACTGTCCTTGGGGCCGACGCCAACCTTGACCGTTTTTTCCATCAATCCCTGAATGCCTCGCAACGATGGCAAGGCTTCGGCAGCGCTGGCGGTCTCAGCCAGCTGAATCTCGCCGCCCAGATCAAACCACTGCACGATTTGCTGCATGTCCACGCCCTTGAAATACGCGTCATGCGTTTTCGCCACCGCCGCTCGAATCAGTTCGCGACTGACGTGGTCGGCGCCCTTCATCTCGCCTTCGTATTCCAGCTCCAGCTTGCCGGTGATTGCGGGCATGGCGGCGTAAACGTCGGCAATGCGCGGCACCACCAGGGCTTCTTCCTGGTGGATGGCCCGGCGCTCGGCATTCGATATCACATTCTCCATGGCCGAAATGGGCAGGCGCTGGCTCACCCCCGAGCGCTTGTCAATCTTCTTGTCTTCGCGGGCGGCGAAAGCGATGCGCTCGATCACCTCTTGCACATATTTCGGCAAATGCAGTTTGTGACCGTTGCGCTGCGTCCATGATTCCTGGGCCGTGATGGTGATGCCCTCTTCGACAGTGGCAGGGTAGTGGGTTCGGATTTCCGAGCCGATGCGGTCTTTCAACGGCGTGATGATCTTGCCACGCGCCGTGTAGTCCTCCGGGTTGGCGCTGAACACCAGCGCGAGATCGAGCGGCAGGCGAATGGGATATCCCTTAATTTGCACGTCGCCTTCCTGCATGATGTTGAATAGGCCCACCTGAATTTTTCCCGCCAGGTCCGGCAGTTCGTTGATGGCGAAGATGCCATGATTGGCCCGAGGCAACAGTCCATAATGCACTGTGTACTCGCTGCTCAGTTGGTGTCCGCCGCGTGCTGCTTTTATGGGGTCGATATCGCCGATCAGGTCAGCGATGGTGACGTCGGGCGTGGCAAGTTTTTCCACGTAACGCTGTTCCGGCGTAAGGTACGCAATCGGGGTGTGGTCGCCGAGCTCCGCGATCTCTTCCTGACAGCGACGGCAAATCGGAGCGTACGGATTGTCATGAATCTCGCAACCGGCGACGTAGGGGGTCTGGGGGTCGAGCAACGAGGTCAGGGCGCGCAGGATTCGGCTCTTGGCCTGGCCGCGCAGTCCGAGCAGGATGAAATTGTGACGCGAGAGAATTGCGTTCACGATCTGGGGCACGACCGTGTCGTCATATCCGACGATGCCGGGAAAAATTGCGCCGCCCTGACGCAGTTTCACGATCAGGTTGTCGCGCATTTCGTCCTTCACGCGCCGGGAACTCAGCTGCGGTTCGCTAAATGGACCTTGGCGCAATTCGCCGAGCGTCCGCGGCAGACTCATAATCGGAAACCCCCAGTGAAAACCGTTTCTGCTCCGATTATACGCCGCTGACGAAGGGCTCAGAGCCGATTGCCCATCTCGCGGACTCTAATGAACATGGCCATTGCCGCCGGCCTTCTGACGCACCCGGACTGTCCGCCGTAAATTCGGCAAAATCGCCTCGAAGTAAGAGATGACGGCTCGCATGCGCTCGGCTTCCGATTTCAGTCCCAGCAGGGTCTGCTTGAAATCGAGATCGAGTGGCAGCGGCCCGACCAGATTGAAAGAGAGCTGCGGGTTTCCGATCTCGGAAGGGTCGGTGGAAGCAGAGCCGGCCAGTCCCATAATCTCTCCTTGCAACTTCACCGCCTGGGCAATTTCTTCCGCGGTCGCCTTGTCCGGTTCGTCCTGCAGGTAGAGTACCTCCGCCTGCAGAAACGACCGCTCCTGGTTGACCTGCATGACCTCAAAACGCTCGCGCCCTTCGGTCACGATATCCATACGCCCGTCAGGATATTTCCTGGTAACGGTGATAATCTCTGCTGTGCAGCCGATCTCAGCGACTCCCTCCTCTTTGGCCCGGACGACGCCAAACGATATCTTCCGGTCCAGACATTCGGAGATCATCTCCCTGTAGCGCGGCTCGAAAATGTGCAGGGGTAGCGGACTGCTCGGGAAGAGCACCAAATCCAGCGGGAACAGCGGGAGAAGGCTCACGAAAACTCCAGCATTATCACGGCGCGGATGATTTCTCGATTGTACCCTGTACTTGATTCGACATCATCGGGAGAATATGGCTCGGCATGAATTCCAGCAAGATAGACGTTTCCGGGAAAGTAGTTGTGATCACCGGCGCTTCGATGGGCATCGGAGAAGCGATCGCCAAACTGTTTGCGGATGAGGGCGCCAGGGTCGTGCTGCTCTCGCGCGATGCCGGACGCGCCGAAGCTGCTCGCGGGCGCGTGGGGCACACCGAAAACACAATGGCGCTCTCCTGCGACGTTCGCAACCACGAAGAGATCGACCGCGTCGTCAGCCTTACCCTGCACCACTTTCAACGCATCGATCTCTGGATCAATAACGCCGGACACGGACTCATGGATACGGTCGCTCACGTGGACATGACTGCCTGCCGCGAAACCTTCGACACCAATTTCTTCGGCACGGTGGCCTGCATGCAGGCTGCGCTGGCCGTTATGAAGCAACAAGGAGCGGGAGCGATTATCAATATCTCGAGCGTCGCAGGCCACATTCCGCTTCCCTTTCACGCAGTCTACAGCGCCACCAAATTCGCGATGAACGCTTTCGGCAAGGCGGCAAACGTAGAACTCAAGGGCTCGGGCATTCATGTAATGACGGTGTGTCCGGGATACGTGAGAACCGATTTCAGCGCCAATGCCATTCAGGGGAGGGAGGCTAAGACGGTAAGGCCTTCCTCGGTCCGCGGAATCAGCGCTCAGCGTGTGGCCCGCGCTGTGCTCCGTGGCTATCTGAAGCGGAAGACGGAAGTAGTCGTTCCGTGGACCATGCATCCAGCCATCAAGGTCTATCAGTTATTTCCCGGCCTGGTGGAACGAACGATGATAAAAATGTCGCGGCGAGTAGATTAAGAGAGACGGCTGCTCGGGCTATCCCAGTTCGGCCAGCATGCCTTCCATTTCCGACTGGGTGTGGCTGTTGCCGGTTTTCTTCGCAGAAGCAATACCGTCGGCCAGCATCTTCCGGGCTTCTGATATACGCTCGGCTTTGGCCAGCGCCTGAGCGGCCATGAAGTAGCCCGCGGTGTAGTCGGGATGGGTCGCCAACAGCTTGCCAAACTCTTCCAGCGCCCGTTCGACTTCTCCAGAGTTCGAATACTCCATTGCTAGACCATAGCGGGCGAAGGCATCCGTGGGATGCTGCGAGAGGACTTCGGTAAGCAATGCAATGCGGTCCATAAAATAGCTTTTGGTTTTAGCTCCAGGCTGCTAGCCCCACAAAATTCAATACGAGATTACTACAACCCGCACTGTCAGGATCATGTGGCCGCGGGCGACTCGCCCGCGAAAAGCATTCGCCGCCACGAAGTCGCACAGCGTGCCGTCGCTTTCAGAGCTGGCGAGCCAGCAGCCGTATGGGTACAATGACCAACACCCCACAAAAGGAGAACCAGACTTGGCGTGCCCATTCTTCATGCCGGTGGAGAAATTGAACGGGGCCTGGCTGCACCCCACACGCTTGCCCTTGGGCAGTGGATGGGATGGCCATTGTTCCGCCCCCGGCCATGAAGGTGCCCGGCCCTCCGAACAGGAGCTGCACGAATTCTGCAATCTGGGATATGCGGCGAAATGTTCGCGCCTGCCGGTCGAGCGCGATTGCGACGCGGTCCGCTTCTCGGTTGCCCGCGATCAGGGTTCGCGACTGCTTCTGTGGTTTGTATGTGAGACTGGTCATCGCCCAGCAAAACACGGCACGCTTGAATACGATGTCGATCGGCACGAGTGGCTCTCCTCGCACTCCGACGCGCGCATCCAGAAAATGCTGGAATGTTACGTCCAGACCTATTTACAGCGTAGAATTCAGTCCCCCGCGACAGATTCATTGGTCAGCGAAACCTCATGATTCAGAGCGAAGATCTCGCCTTGCCCCGGCCCGTCCGGGACTCGCAGTCAGAGATGGCCGAAATTGTGTTGCCCAACGACTCGAACGTGCTGGGCGCCCTGCTGGGTGGACGCCTGATGCACTGGATTGACCTTGCCGCGGCCATGGCGGCGCACCGTCATTCGCGCAACTACGTGGTCACGGCTTCCATCGATCATCTTGACTTCAAGGTTCCGGTGCATGTGGGCGACCTGGTAATCCTGCGCTCCTCGGTGAATCGTGTGTACCGCACTTCGATGGAAGTCGGGGTGAAAGTCTGGGTGGAGAATTACATTCAGGATCATTGCGAGCACGTGAGCTCGGCCTACCTGACGTTTGTCGCCGTCGACGCCGCTGGCCGCCACCTCCCGGTTCCTCCTGTAGTTCCCGAAACCGATGAGCAGAGACGCCGCTACGAGGATGCTGGACGCCGGCGTGAGATCAGGCGGCTCGAGATCGAACGCAAGCGTGCCGCTGGACGCTAGCCGACGCCTTTGCAACCATTTCCGTTTCGCCCCCAGACAAGTTTTCCCTTATGAACCCTCGCCTAAAAGACAAGATAGCGATTGTGACCGGCGCCGGCAGCGGGATCGGCCGCGCTTGTGCTCTCGCTCTAGTCCGCGAGGGCGCCCACATCGCTCTGATCGGCCGCCGCAAAGACCGGCTTGAAGACGTGGCCCGCAAAGCGGGCGGATCAGCGATTGCCTTGGCTGCCGACGTATCGAGGCGGGATGAGGTCGAACGGGTCCTCGAAGAAACGGAGAGGGTTTTCGGCGGAGTCAATGTCTTGGTCAACAACGCTGGAATTCTTCACGCCGGCACAATTCGAACGAGGTTTCATCGGGATCACAGGTCGTTGCGCATCTGTATAATCGATGATTAGGCCAGCAGAACTGCCGACCTGAAAAGGTGATTCTTTGAGCACTCCTCTTCCTCCGCGATCCGGCCAGCAACCGCAACCGCCATCCCCGCAGCCGCTACCCGGTGTGGGCGCAATCATCGCCGTTGGTTCCGGCAAGGGCGGCGTGGGAAAAACGACGCTCGCGGTCAATCTTGCCATCGTTCTATCCAAGCTGGGACACAAGGTGGGTCTGCTCGACGCCGATGTCTACGGTCCCAACGTGCCGTTGATGCTGGGCATCAACGCGCAGCCCAAGGTGCTCGGTGACAACCGCATTGAGCCACTCGAAGCCCACGGCCTCAAGGTCATTTCGGTAGGGTTTTTGAATCCCGGTGACAAGCCCCTGATCTGGCGCGGTCCCATGCTGCATTCCATCATCAAGCAGTTCCTGGGCTCGGTGGTGTGGGGAGAGCTCGACTACCTGGTCGTGGATTTGCCTCCGGGCACGGGAGACGTCGCCCTGTCATTGATTCAGACCGTTCCCCTCACCGGCGCGATCGTGGTTTCCACGCCCTCCGATGTTTCACTGCAGGATGCGCGCAAGGCCATCGAAATGTTCCGCCAGATGAAGGTGGACCTGGTGGGCATGGTCGAGAACATGAGCTACTTCGTATGCCCGCACTGCAATCATCAGACCGACATCTTCTCGCGTGGCGGCACGGAGAAAACAGCGGCACAGTTTGGAGTCTCCTACCTGGGCGCAGTCCAGCTCGATCCCGACATCCGCAAAGCCAGCGACAGTGGCCAACCTACGGTGCTCGCCGGAGAAGGCTCGGCTTCCGGCAAATCCCTCTACGACTTCGCCCGCAAGGTCGTGACACGAGTGGATGAGATCAAGGCCAACGCCGGCGAGAGCGTGATCCAGATTCAGTAGCACTCCTTTTCCGCGACGCATCTTGGCGAAACTAGATTTGCGCCGTGCCGCCGTCGACAAACAGCTCGATTCCCGTAACGAAGCTGGAGTCATCCGAAGCCAGAAAGAGTGCCGCCTTAGCGATTTCGTCCGGCTGGCCGATCCGACCCATCGGGATGATGGACACGAACTGATCTTTGATTTCCTTGGGGACTCCGATGAATTCTCCGGTCCTTCAGATCGACAGTTCAGGTGCGCGCGAAGGACCCAATGGCGGCCTGGCTCGCATTGTAGACGCCCAGGCCTGCGAAGCCTTTCACGTTGGCGATGGAGCCGTCATGATGATGGATCCGCCGTCCGGCATCAGCGGCAAAGCCTTCTGCAGCGTGAACAGGGTGCCCTTGACATTGACGTCGAAAACCTTGTCGAAGCCCGCCTCGGTGACGGAGCCAATGGGAACGTTGAATTCCCCGATTCCGGCGCTGGCGTAGAGCACATCAATCCGGCCTTTCTCAGACTTGACCAGGGCGTAGAGACGATCAAGGTCGGCCAGGCTGGCAGCGTCCCCCTGAACCCCGGTGACGTTCTGGCCGATTTCCTTGACCGCCTTGTCGAGTTGTTCCTGACGCCGGCCCTTGATGAAGACATACGCGCCCTCGGCGACAAAGAGCTCCGCTGCTGCCAAGGCCAATCCGGATGTTGCTCCGGTGATGAGCGCAATCTTGCCTTCCAATTTTCCCATGATCCTTCTCCCGTCGTCCGACTTGAGCAGTGAGTGATAGCGCTATTATTTCCCGAACCTCTGTAGCGTGAACAGTGCACCCGGGTCGTTGCCCTCCATCACCAATCCAGCCACCATCTCTCCCAGTGCCGGACCATGCTTGAACCCGTGCCCGGAGCCTCCACCCATCAGCCAGACATTGTCGTGCCTGGGATGGCGGTCGATGATGAAGTCATTGTCCGGAGTGTTTTCATACTGGCAAACGCGTGACTCAAGCAGCGGAGCATCTTTCAAAGCGGGAAACCGGAATGCGATGTAATCGCGGATGGCTCTGAGGTTTTCAGCGCCGACGGTTCTTTCCCCCCAGGTGGGATCAAATTCAGGTCCGCGGGTATCGTCGGCGACTTTGAAGCCTCTCCCATGATTGCCGGGAATGCCGTACAGGAACCGGTCGCGATGATCGGCCCACACCGGCAGCTTGCCCTCGGTGAATCGGTCATCTCCGGCGGGAGTGCCAAAGAAAAATACCTCCTGCTTAGTTGGCCGAATACGATGGCCAACGGCTTCGGGAAACAATGGTCCCAGCCAGGGCCCGCAGGCGAACACATACTGATCGGCATCAAGCTTCGAGCCATCCGAAAGGGACAGGCTGTCCCACTTACCGTCGAGGCCGCGCGGAACCACCGCCACTTGCCTGTATTGGCCACCTTCCGCGAGGAATCCATCGAGCACGGCCTGGCATGCAGCCCGCGCCGTAAGAAACCCGCCTTCCGGCTCGTAGATTCCCCAATGCACTGCCTCCAGATTGATCTGCGGCCAGCGCGCCGCCATTTCCTGCACCGAGAGTTCCTGGTAAGCGATTCCGCCCTCACGCAGTAGCGGCAAAGACTCGCGTTCGAAATGGTCGTCGCCGGCGGTTACCATCCACAGTACGCCGGTTTGGTGTAAGAGCTTCAGGTTCCATCGCTTCTCATGCTCTTTCCACAATTGCGTGGCCCGGGCCGCCATTTTTGTATAAGGCTGATTCGGACCATAGGTTCCGCGGATCACGCGAGTCTCGCCACCCGAAGACGCGCGCGAGTTGCCCGGGCCCCAGGCGTCGACCAAAGTCACCCGCACACCACGACGTAGCAGATAGAGCGCGGTCCATCCGCCAAAAGCGCCTGCCCCGATCACAGCGACATGAGTGTTCGCCTTCACCTTTGCTTCGGACCGCCCGTCGTCCGACCGTTTGAGCATATTCGTAGAACTGAATTTCAGAAAAGGGAACCAGCTGCCAAGAGTCCTCAACCAGCCAACGGCAGCACAGACCTTCAACAACCATCGACGGGAGAACGAAACCATAAGTCTTAACTGATGTTACATCCGGAAGGACATTAGCATTCCGGCCCCTGGAGTGCTAATGCTTGACAGGTGCGGCAGCCCTTCCTAGAATCAGGAGTGGGAAATTGTTGGTGTCCCAATCTAAGCTTTTGGATTATAAGTACTTAATATGCCATCTGGCCCACCCATCGGGGACCGGGAACGCGAGATTCTGACCGCCATCGTGGAGACCTTCATTGCCACCGGAGACCCGGTGGGGTCGCGTACGCTGGCTCGGTCAAACCGGGAAGGGCTGAGTCCTGCCACCATTCGTAACGTGATGGCTGACCTGGCAGACGCTGGCTACCTGGAGCAGCCCCACACGTCGGCCGGGCGTGTGCCCAGTTCCGAGGCGTATCGCTATTATGTAGAACAACTTACGGGGAAGGCCAGTCTTTCGCAGGAAGATCAGGGCATCATTCAGGATTCGCTGCATGGAGTTTCCGACGTGCAGGAATTCATGGAGCGTACGTCCCACGTGCTCTCCTTAATCTCACACAATGTGGGCATCACGGTTGCCGTCGGCGGCCCGAAGAATGCGCTCGAGCACGTGTACTTTTCCAGGCTGGGAGACCAGAAGGTCTTAGCGGTGCTGGTGACCCGATCGGGCCTGGTGCGGGACCGGGTTCTGCGTCTCGACCTTCCCCAAGCTGACCTGGACGCGGCCGCACACTTCATCAATGACAATTTTCGGGGCTGGACCATGGAGGCGATGCGCGCCGAGCTCGCGCGCCGCCTGGAGCAGGAACGCAGTGAGTACGATCGGCTGATGGCATCGCTCGATCAGCTCTATCGGCAAGGAGGCTTGGCCGCGGACGAAACCGCGCAAGTCGTTTTTGTCGAAGGAGCATCCAATCTGGTAACCGGCGAGCAGGACCGTCAACGTCTGCAAGAGTTGCTGCAAACCCTGGAAGAAAAGCAAAAGATCGTCGAATTGCTCGGAGCCTATCTCGACGCCAAGCAGGAAGCCGTCAGGGTAGTCATCGGGCTGGACGAAGCTTTGCCTTCGATGCGGAATTTTGTGCTGATCGGCGCGCCTGCCCGAGTGGGTCACGATGTAATGGGATCGCTGGCAGTCATCGGACCGACCCGCATCGACTACCAGCACACCATGACCGCGGTCTCTTACATCGCGCGCCTTTTCGACAAGATATTGAACGAGTCTGAGTGAACTTCACATGGCAAGAGGAAACGGAAAATCCGAAGGGAATCCGGTGGAATTGGATCCGGAGCACGAGTTGCCCGCGTCCGAAGATACACAAGACATTGCGAGTAGCTCCGTCAGCTCCGGGCAAGATGCCGAGCTTGACAAGCTGAAAACCGAGCGGGATTCGCTCATTGACCGCCTGGCTCGTCTGCAAGCCGAGTTCGAGAACGCGCGGAAACGCACCACCCGCGAGCAGCAGGAGTTCCGCGAATACGCCGTCGCCGACGCGCTGAAGGCGTTGCTGCCAACACTCGACAGCTTCGAGCGGGCATTGCAGACCAGCGCCTCGGACAAGTCAGAATTTCGCGGCGGAGTCGAACTCATCTACAAGCAACTGCAGGATGCGCTGGTCAAACTGGGACTGCGCCCCATCCCGGCAAAGGGTGAACCTTTTGATCCTCATCTTCACCAGGCCATCGAAATGGTGGACACCAAAGAAGCCGAGGATCATCATGTACTCGAAGAGTTGCAGCGCGGCTACAAGTTGAAAGATCGCCTGCTTCGCCCTTCGATGGTGCGGGTCGCACGTAACCCCAAGCACTGAACCCAGTGTGAGATCTGAAAGCGAGACCTGAAAGGATTTGGGAAAGGCCATTCTGACCAGCAACGGAAAACGCGACTACTATGAGGTGCTGGGCATAACCCGCACCGCTACCGAGCAGGAGATCAAGAGCGCCTACCGCAAGCTGGCGCTGCAGTTCCATCCCGACCGCAATCCCAACAATCCCGACGCGGAAGAGAAGTTCAAAGAGTGTAGCGAGGCCTACGCGGTGCTGACGGATGTTGAAAAGCGTAGTGTCTACGACCGCTTCGGTCACGCCGGGCTGGGCGGAAGCGCTGGGACAGGCTTTGATCCCACCGACCTGGGCGACATTTTCGGCGACTTCTTCGGCCTGGGAGAAATTTTTGGGGGAGGTACGCGTCGCCGAAGCCGTACCCAGCGCGGAGCGGACCTGCGCGAAGATATCAACATGGAATTCGAAGACGCCGTCTTCGGTACCGAAGCCAAAGTCACGGTGCGGCGCCACGAGACCTGCGAGGAGTGTCGAGGTTCGGGTGCGGCCCCGGGCAAGGCCCCGATCACGTGCCGTTCCTGCAACGGCCGCGGCCAGGTTCGCTACCAGCAGGGTTTTTTCAGCATTGCGCGCGCCTGTCCCACTTGCCAGGGGACGGGTAACGTGGTCACGGATCCCTGTGCCAAGTGCAAAGGGGAAGGCCGGGTGCTGCGTCAACGGACCGTAGACGCGAAAGTTCCCGCCGGCGTGGAAGACGGAACCCGCATTCGCTTCACGGGATACGGGGAAGGTGGCCTCCACGGGGGCCCGCCGGGTGATCTGTATGTGGTTCTGCATGTGAAGGAGCATCCCTTCTTCGAGCGTGAGGGCAACGATCTGCACTGCGTCATCCCGGTCTCGTTCGCGCAGGCCGCACTGGGCGCCGAAATCAGCCTTCCCACCCTGGAAGGCGAACATGTTCTGAAAGTACCCGAAGGGACCCAGTCAGGTACGACGTTACGCATCCGCGGTAAAGGTGTACCCATACTCAACGGGCACGGCAAAGGCGATCTCTTCGTCGAAGTGCGGGTGCAGACCCCGGGCAAGCTGAACAAGCGCCAACACGAATTGCTGCTGGAACTCGAAGCCATGACCCGGGTAGAAAACCGTCCCCAACGCCGTACTCTGCTGGGCAAAGTCAAAGACATCTTCGGTTAGGGTGCTGCCCAGACTCTCGAGTTCTGTCATCCTGCGCGGAGGAGTTGCTTCGCTAGGCGAAGCAGCGACGCAGCCGAAGGACCCCTATAACCAGTTCGAAGCCGCTGTGTTTGGGCTCTTTTGAGTCTTAAAATGGCTTCCGGCGAGAATGAAAGCATTCGTTTAGCGAGCAGGGATTCTTCGACTTCGCACGCCCACTCGCACCCTAGCGGGCGCACTTCGCTCAGATGACAAAGACGCAGCCAATATTCACATGACCCGGCGCCGCTGGATCGCCGACGAAGTCTCGGGCAATCGCGCTGCTTTGGTGGGCGCCCATGCCCAGCACCTTGCGCAGGTGCTTCGCGGCCGGGTCGGGCAGGAATTTGACATCGCGACTGGTGACAGCATTCGCCGCGGCCGTATCACCAGTATCGCCGCCGACCGGGTCGAGTTTGAGCTCGGCGAATTCATTCCCGCCGCTCCTGCCCTGAGCCTGGCCATTGTCCTTTCCATCTTCAAGTTCGATCGCATGGAGTGGGCCATAGAGAAGTGTGTGGAGCTGGGTGTCAGGCGAATCGTTCCCGTGGTCGCTCAACGCACCGAGGCTCATCTCGCTAAGGCTGCCCAGAAGCGCGTAGAGCGATGGCAACGCATTGCCCTCCAGGCTTCGGAGCAGTCGCGGCGAGCGTCAACCCCGGAAATCTCGCAGCCGCAAACCCTGCATGCGGCTGTGACCGCGGCCGGCGGCACGCGCATCGTGCTGGCTGAATCCGAAGAACAAGTGATGTTGAAAGATGCCCTGCAGACGGATCCCGCAAAAGCTGAAATAACTCTGGCGTTCGGTCCTGAGGGTGGTTGGACCGAATCCGAACTGAAATTATTCCAGGGGGCGGGCTGGATTGCAGCGTCTTTGGGAAGCACCATACTGCGGGCTGAAACCGCGGTGATTGCGGCGACGGCGATCACGCTCGCCGAGCTGCAATAGGTTTCTCCTCAGAAATATCCTCGCCCATCTCTGCTATTCTCCTGCTCAGTGGCAGTCGCAAAACCCATCTTACGTCCCCGAGCTTTTGAGCCGGACGAGCGTCAGCGCGAAGCGATCGAACACGTCCACGGGCCGGTGCTGGTCATAGCCGGCGCGGGTACGGGGAAGACGACCGTCCTGACCAGGCGTATCGCCTATCTGGTCCGCGAAGGACCCGCGCGGCCCAACGAAATCCTCGCCGTCACCTACACCAAGAATGCGGCGCAGGAAATGCGGCAGCGCGTGCAGGATGAGTTACGCGGTACCAACCTGTCCGGTCTCCGCATCGCGACTTTTCACGAGTATTGCAACGAGCTCCTGAGCCAACGCGGTAAACCGTTCGGCGTGCTGGACGACCAGGACCTCTGGATTTATCTCCGCCGTCGTATCCGTGAGCTGAATCTCAACTACTTTGTCCGCGCTGCCCGGCTCAGCAAGTTTTTCGACGACTTGCTCGCCTTCTTCCGGCACTGCCACGACGAACTGGTCAGCCCAGAAAAGTACGAAGAGTACGTTCAGAAGCTCGAACGCGGCGAGTTGCCCATCCCACGCGTGAGCAAATCGAAAGATACCGTGGATTTGTCGGACCAGGAAGTGGTCGGGCGTTGCCGGGAAATCGCGGGAGTATTCACCACCGTGGAACACATGTTGCGCGAAGACAACCTGGGCACCTTCGGCCACATGATTACCCATGCACACCAGTTGTTGCAGCAGGACAGCGAGTTGGCAAGCCGGTCAGGCGCCCGCTTCATCCTGGTAGACGAGTTTCAGGATGTCAATTTCGCCCAGGTGAAGGTCCTGCAAAAGCTTGCAGGAAAGGAGCGCAACGTCTTCGCGGTCGGCGATCCCGACCAGGCCATCTATCGCTTCCGCGGAGCTTCAAGCGCCGCCTTCGTTCTCTTTCAACGGCACTTTCCCGGTGCCAGATTGGTTAAGCTGGAGAAAAACCGCCGCTCCACCTCCCCAATCCTGAATTGCGCGTTCGCGCTCATCTCCAGGAACCCAAACGTCTTCGACGCGGGACGCGGCTCGACCGCCTACCAGCGGTCGGTTCTGGTCTCAGCCCGCGAGGAAGCGGCGGAGCGAGCGGGCCAAGGACTGCCACGTGTACCCGTGGAAGCGGTCGTGCTCGATGCGAAGGACACCGAGTCGGGAGAGTTGATTGCGAAGCTGTGCGAATCGCGCCGTAAGGCGCGTTGCAAATGGAGCGACTGCGCTGTCCTTTACCGCACTCACGTGAATCGCGATCAGCTGGCCGCTGAACTGGCACGCCAGGGCATTCCGTTCACCATTGAGAACATGGACATGATGGATACGCCCGAGGCACGCGATCTCTTTGCCTGTCTGGGTGCGGTGGTCTCGGACGCGGATGGCGCCAGCCTGTTCCGAATCGCGGCCCTGCCACAGTTTGCCATCGATCCGCAAAAATTGCGGTCCGGCATCAAGGCGCTTCCCCGGGATGCCGGCAACTCTGCCATCGCGTTGGTGCTTTCGCAGATCGAGGGCGGACCGTCCGTTCTCGAGTGCGTTCGACAGACCCGAGTGGACATCGCCAGCGCCAATGCCAAGGGCCGCGCCGCCGTTGACATCCTGGTGCGCAACTTCTCGCTCAATCGCACTTCGCAAGTGCTAAAAGCGGTTCTCGAGTTTGCGAGCGGATGGGAGCAAAAGCCCATCACGAAAACCGGGGAGATTGGGGAACTCCTCGATTATCTGGAATATTTCCGCGAGGCGGGCGGCGTAATCCCCCTCTCTTCGAACCACGAAGATGCGGTCCGCCTCATGACCGCACACGCCGCCAAGGGTCTTGAGTTTGCCCACGTCTTCATCATCCGGGCCAACTCAAATTCTTTTCCGTCGTCTTATAAAGAACCGCTCATCGAGTTTCCCCGGGAACTCCACGATCCGGGCTCGATTGCCCAGGGGGATGACAAGGAGTTGTGCCAGCAGGAAGAGCGTCGCCTGTTCTATGTTGCCATGACCCGGTCGCGGGATTCGCTCACGATCTACGCCAAAAAGGGAATCGGCAAAGACCCCAGCCCTCCAGGTTTCATGCGTGATCTGCTCAAGGACTCAAGCCTTCGCCGCTGGCTGGTGCAAGCCCATGCTCGTGGGTTCCAGACCGACATGTTTGCCGAGGCGGCAGCTCCGGCAACCATGACGCGTACCAACGAGTGGCTCTCCCTGCCACCGGCTTCCAATCTGCACTCACGGCTGAGCGCCAGCGCGGTGCAGACTTACGAAACCTGTCCTCTCCAGTTCAAGCTGGAACGGGAGTGGAAAATTCCGGACGAAGTCCCTGCCGCCATGCAGTATGGCGCGGTCATGCATCGCGTGCTGCGCACCTACTACGACTCGGTACGCGTGGAGCGCCCGCTGGCGGACGACGCCCTGCTTCAGCTCTTCCGCGACGATCTCGCCCAGGCTGGCATGCAGGACCACTATCAGCACCAACTCTACGAGACTCAGGGAGTGCAGCAGTTGCAGGATTTCCTGGCCGCGTTCCGCCGCGCTCCCACACCCAAGGTGCTGCACACCGAAGAATTCTTCGATGTGAAGGTAGGCGATGTCACCGTGGTCGGGCGCATCGACCGGATCGACGAGGTTGCCGACGGCCGGGTAATCATCACCGACTATAAAACTGGCAAGGCCCAGTCGCAGGAAGATTCGGACGAAAGTCTGCAGCTTTCCATTTACGCCCTGGCGGCGCGCGAGAAGTGGGGATACCAAGCCGACCGTCTTATCCTCTATAACCTGGAGGGAAACAGCGAGGTCGTCACCCGACGCAGCGATCTGGAGTTGGAAGCGGCGAAGACGCGGGTAAGGGAAGTATCAGAAAACGTCGCAGCCGGGAAGTTCAGGCCCAAGCCCGGCTTCTATTGCAGATTCTGCGCCTACCGCAACCTGTGTCCCGCCACCGAGAAGCAACCGCCGGAACACTTGCGGCAAAACAAAGCCGCCACCGCACGACAGCGATAGTTGTCATCCTGAGCGCACTGGCTGCTTGGCTTCGCGAAGCGGTCGAAGGACCTCTACACTGCTGCAAGGCCGGTGTGTTGTTCCAAACCGGAAGAGCCCAAGTATGGTTCCGTCGGTAAGGGTCGCTCGACTTCTGTCCATTCGCGAGCGAATGAACAAACTCCGCTCAGGATGACGAGCGTGGGAAGGTTTCTTCGAGAGGAAAATATTGCGCCAGAAAAACTTAGGGGACGCTTCCGCGTCCCCAGTTTGCTGCTTGCTGATACTTCTCTTAGTGCTTCTTTTTCTTCTTTGCCTTTTTCTTGGTTGCCATGGTTCTATTCTCCCTTCCATTTTCATGGAGTTGCTATAGCAACGGTCGTCCGTTGCAACTTATTGAATGTATAGAGTCATTAAAAAGTGATGTCAAGAAAAAAATGATGCTCGCTAGCGCAGACGACCGGTACACCAAAGTCACCAGAGAGCTTTGGAGAAGAAATTTTCGCGAATGCAAGCCCCGTCATCGAACTTCTCTCGCGTAAAAGTTCTCGCAACCTCCTCGATGGTTCGTTGCGACAACCCCGAGGAAGACGTGCGCGCCGCTCTCAGACATCACCGCCGAGCCGCCGCGAATTTAAAACTTTATGTCGCTACGCGCATCTATAATTGAAGTTGGGAAATCATCGCGGGAGCATATAAATGGCTGCTTACAACGAGGTCGTCATCATTTCCGGATGTCGCACGCCGGTGGGAAAATTCCAGGGAAGCCTTTCGGATCTAAGCGCCACGCAGCTGGGCGCCATCGTGGTGCGTGAGGCAGTAAAGCGGGCCAATCTCGACCCGAAACAAGTGGACGAATGCATCATGGGCAACGTGGTTTCCGCCGGCCTGGGACAAAATCCCGCGCGCCAGGCTGCAATCTTCGGAGGACTGCCTCCGGAAGTGGGTGCCATGACCGTCAACAAGGTTTGTGGCTCCGGACTCAAAGCGGTTGCACTCGCCGCGCAAGCGATCCAGACGGAAAACAGTTCGATCGTCATCGCCGGCGGTATGGAATCGATGACCAACGCTCCCTATCTTCTGCCCCAGGCGCGCAAGGGATACCGTTTGGGCAACGCCCAGATCGTCGATTCCATGGTGAACGATGGCCTGTGGGACATTTACAACAACTACCACATGGGCATCACCGGCGAGAACGTGGCAGAAAAATACGGCATCACGCGTGAGGAGCAGGACCAGTTCGCGCTGAACTCTCACCGCAAGGCCCTGGCTGCGATCAAGGAATGCCGGTTCAAGTCGCAAATCGTTCCGGTTGAACTGGCCCCGAAAAGAAAGGGCGAGGCTCCCGTGATTTTCGACAAAGACGAGTCCCCGCGCGAAGACACCACCATCGAAGTGCTGCGTTCGCTCAAGCCCGCATTCAAGAAAGATGGCACGGTGACAGCAGGCAATGCGCCGGGCGTGAACGACGGCGCAGCCGCGCTGGTGGTGACCAGCGCCAAGCGCGCCAAAGAGCTGGGCGCCCAACCCATAGTGCGCGTCATGGCCCAGGCGACCAGCGGCGTCGATCCCAAGTGGGTCATGATGGCACCGGTCGACGCCGTCCGAAAGATTTGGCAAAAGACCGGCTGGAAAAATGACGATGTGGACTTGTACGAACTCAACGAAGCTTTCTCGGTGCAGGCACTGGGGGTGATGGGGGAACTCGGTCTCGATCCCAACAAGGTCAACGTCAACGGTGGGGCAGTCGCCATCGGACATCCCATCGGAGCCAGCGGAGCCCGCGTCCTGGTAACTCTCATCTACGAGATGAGTCGCCGCAACGTCCATCGCGGCATTGCTGCGCTTTGTCTGGGCGGCGGGAATGCGGTAGCGATGGCTGTGGAACGGTAGAGAGTCAACGCTAAACTTTGCGACCTTTGCGGACTCTTGGGCGCTCTTTGCGGTTATGCTTTTGATTCCGGCTTGACGCTCGCCAAAGCCTCCGGCACCGGCAGCGTGACTCTGAACACCGCCCCACCCCCCGGACCGGAGCTCGCCTCAATCTC
>CATPBJ010000084.1 GCA_955652395.1 uncultured Terriglobales bacterium
CGAGAGCGCCAGAAAACCATGGGCGATGGTAGTAGCGTAAGGCGATTCACGTCGGGCGCGATCGGAATCGAGATGGATCCACGATCTTCGGTGGCTTCAGCGAATTGGCAGATGCGCTCCTGGGTTGTTTCGAACCAGTCGGTTGTACCGACTTCCTGGTCGACTAAATCCTTCAGGGCGCCGAGATTTTCGATCACCAGCGGCGGCATTGGAAGACTTCTCCCGCTAGGAGGACGGTTTGGTTCCACGAGCATCGAGCAACATGTAGGTCACCAGGGCAGTACCCAGCTGGCTGCCTTGGGCGTTGGTGAGGGCAACACTTCCGACACAGAGAGTTGAACCGATCCGTAGAAGGCGAGCGCGGGCGAAGATGCGGCCTGCGTTTGCCGGGAGAAAATAGTTGATCTTCATTCCCACGGTGGTGACCGGGCGCTGGCCTCCGAAATGACGATGAAGCGCCATGCCGACCGCTGCATCGGCCAGGGTGGCCGCGACGCCTCCATGAGCGACGCCCACGCTGTTGGTCAGTTCGTGGCGCAGGCCGCATTCGATGGTTACCCCGTCGCGATGGAGGCGAGTGAGTTTAGTCCCGAGCAACGTAGCGAACGGGACCCTGGGCAGGAAGTTGCGAATCTGCTGTGCGGTCAGTTTGGGATGTTTCATGGTAAGACAATTCTATTTTTCAGTAGGCCGCTCGAAGAGGCCAGCAGCGCCCTGGCCGCCGCCTACGCACATGGTTACGACGCCGTAGCGCGATTTGCGGCGCTCCATCTCGTTGGCGATCGTTCCTACCATGCGCGAGCCGGTCATTCCGAAGGGATGGCCGATGGAGACTGATCCGCCGTTCACGTTGAGTTTGTCCATGGGGATGCCGAGGCGGTCGCGGCAGTAAATTACCTGGACCGCGAAGGCTTCGTTTAGTTCCCAGAGATCGATGTCTTCCATTTTTAGTCCCTGGCGCCGGAGCAGTTTGGGGACTGTAAATACTGGGCCGACGCCCATTTCGTCGGGCTCACAGCCGGCGACCTGGAAGCCGCGGAAAATCAGCTTGTAGGGGATGCCGAGCTCGTCGGCGCGTTGGCGCGACATAAGAAGAGTGGCGGAAGCGCCGTCGGAAAGTTGGGACGAATTCCCTGCCGTGACCGAGCCTTGGCCGCTGTGGGGATCGAAGTGGGGTTTGAGCGCGAGCAATCCTTCGAGCGAGGTGTCGGGGCGATTGCACTCGTCGCGGTCACAGCAGACTTCTTCGGTGCCGATTGCTTGGCCGGTTTTCTTTTCGAGCACCGCCTTCGTGACTCTCATGGGGACGATTTCACCAGAGAAAAAGCCTTCCTGCTGGGCGCGAGCGGTGCGCTGCTGACTGATCAGAGAATATTCGTCCTGGGCCTGGCGACTGATCTGGTAGTGCTTGGCTACGACCTCGGCGGTCTCTCCCATAACCATGTAGATGCCGGGATATTTCTGCTTAAGCGCGGGGCTGGGATCATTATCGCGAACGATGAGGCTGATGGTCTCCACGCCGCCGCCGATGGCCGCTTCGGCGCCTTCACTCACGATCTGGTGAGCCGCCATGGCAATGGCCTGCAGACCGGATGAGCAGAAACGGTTCACGGTGATTGCAGCGGTAGAAACCGGAAGGCCGGCGTGCAGCGCGGATACGCGCGCGATGTTGTGACCTTGCACTCCGTGGGGTTGGCCGCAGCCGAGAACTACGTCTTCGATTTCATTCGGGTCGAGTTGCGGAGTCTTGCGCAGGACGGCCTTGATGCAATGGGCGGCCAGGTCTTCGGGGCGCGTCATGTTAAAGGAGCCTCGAAACGATTTGGCAAGGCCGGTGCGCGAACTGGCAACTACTACGGCTTCTCTCATCTTAAGTCGCGGGTCGATCGTCCCTGGTCGTTGGTCCAACCCTATGGGATGGTTCAAGACGCTATGCGGCTGTAACTTTTTGTTTGTCAAAATCGGCAAAGGTACGGCCTTCCGCCGCTAATTGTTGCAGCAGCGGGGCCGGTTCCCAGAGTTCGCCATGGGCCCGATGAAACTCGCCAATGCGGTCGTAGACTTTCTTTAGTCCCACGGTGTCGGCGTACCACATGGGGCCACCGCGATAGGCTGGGAAGCCGTAGCCGTTGATGTAGATGATGTCGATATCGACCGCGCGTAAGGCATATCCCTCTTCGAGAATGCGCGCTCCTTCGTTAACCAGGGCGTAAATGCAGCGATCGACGATCTCTTCCGCGAGAATCTGGCGTTGCGGGATGCCGGCTTCGACGGACCACTTCTTCGTCAGCGCAGCGACTTCGGGATCCGGCGTCGGCCGGCGATTCTCGTCGTACTTGTACCAGCCGGCGCCGGTCTTCTGACCGTAGCGGCCCATCTCGCATAGATTGTCTCCAGCAAAGGGCTGCCGGACGCCGGGTTTCTCCAGATGACGATATTCTTTGCGGATACGCCAGCCTACGTCGAGTCCGGCGAGGTCGTTGGTGGCGAGTGGGCCCATTGCCATGCCGAAGTCGTAGAGCTGCTTGTCGACGGCTTCCACGCTGGCTCCTTCTTCCACCAGGAAAACCGATTCGCGGACGTAGGGATGGAACATACGGTTGCCCACGAAACCGCGGCAGTTGCCGACCAGCACACCGATCTTCCCCAGTTTTTTCGAGAGCTGCAGGCAAGTAGCAACGACTTCTTTACTGCTGGCTTTGCCACGAACGATTTCGAGAAGGCGCATTACGTTGGCTGGGCTGAAGAAGTGGGTGCCGATGACAGATGCGGGCCGCGATGTCGCAGACGCGATCTCGTCGATATTCAGCGTCGAAGTGTTACTGGCCAGGATTGCTCCTGGCTTGCACACGCGATCGAGTTCGCCGAGAACTTCCTTCTTGAGGGCCATGCCTTCGAAGACCGCCTCGATCACCATATCTACTTGAGCGAAATCGTTGTAACTCAGAGTGGGAGTGATCAGCTTCAGGCGCTCGTCGACGGATTGCTGGGTGAACCGTCCGCGCTGCACTGACGTGGCATAGTTTTTACGAATGTTGGCTAGCCCGCGGTCGAGGGCGGCTTGGTCGGCGTCCTTGAGCAGGACGGGAATACCAGCGTTGGCAAATACCATGGCGATGCCGCCACCCATGGTCCCGGCGCCAACGACTGCTGCGGTGTTGACCGGGATGGTTGGGGTTTCTTTCGGAATATCGGGGACCTTGGCGACTTCTCGTTCGCCGAAAAACACGTGAATGAGGGCTTTCGACTGGTCAGAGTAGAGACCATCGATGAACAGCTTGGCTTCGACCTGGCAGCCCTCCTCGAAAGGCAAGCTGGTGGCGGCTTCTATGGCGTCGATGGCGGCGAGCGGAGCGATCAGATTGCGTTGTTTCTTGCGGGCGGTGTCGCGGGCAGCGGCAAAGATCGGCGCGTTTTGCTCGGGCGTACCCAGCTTTTGATTACGCTCCCGAGTTTTGGGAGCGGGCTTGGTTGCGATCACACGTGCGAAAGCCACGGCACCCTTTAACAGATCGCCTTCAATCAACTGATCGAGGATGCCCGCCTTCAGCGCGTCTTGCGCCTTTACCGGATTGCCATCGGCGCACATCTCGACCGCCTTGGCGACGCCAGCGAGCCGCGGCAGGCGCTGCGTGCCTGCGGCTCCGGGGATGAGGCCGAGTTTCACTTCTGGCTGTCCGACTTGAGCGTTGGGGGCGGCCACCCGGTAGTGGCCGGACATTGCCACCTCTAAGCCGCCGCCGAAGGCAGTGCCGTGAATCGCCATCACGACTGGCTTGGAACAGTTTTCTATTTTTAGCAATAGGGGGAGTAATCTCGGGCCGGTTTTCTGCTTGCCCGAGGTCATCTTGGTGAATTCTTTAATGTCCGCGCCGGCGATGAAGGTGCGGCCGCCTCCGATGACTACTGCGGCGAGTACACGGCTGTCTTGGTTGATCTGATCAATGGCTTCGGAAATTCCCTCCGGGACACCCGGGCCTATAGCATTCACCGGCGGATTGTTGATCGTGACGATGGCGATGTCGCCGTCTTTCGTGAGTTGGATGAGGTCGCTCATTGCGGTGTTTTTCCTCCAGAGGGACGGTTAGATTGTAGC
>CATPBJ010000085.1 GCA_955652395.1 uncultured Terriglobales bacterium
TAGCAGAGAGGCGTCGGCCGCCATATTTGTTGGTTCAGTGCGGTTGTTGTACACAACAGCCCCGATGTTCTGGACGAATGACGGTCAAACCGGAAGTAACCGAATTACTTCCTGTTTGCCGACGATCCGGGAACGATTGTTTGGGCGTGTTGCCGGTGAAGATGGACTCGGGCCCATAGGGAGGGTATAAAGTAGCAGTCTTTTCAGACCACGAACGGAACGGAGGGTGAGGAGAAGAATGGTTCCTCTCGGCACATCACGTTTCGCAATCCCCGACTCCGACACAGGCAGTAACCGACTCGACTACTGGAATCACTCAAGGCGTGATTTTTTGACAGCTCTGGTCGGGTTGGGAGTCAGGACGGTGATGCCCTGCCGTTCATTGTTGGCATCCGAGAATGCAAACCTCAAGGGCGAGTCGCCCGTGCGATTCCGGGTCTGGGTGTTCTCCGATGCCCACGTTGGTAGGGACAAGAAAAACGGCCCGCGAGATAGCTTGGCCGAGGCCATTTCGCAATCGGAATCCGCATCGGGTTTTGATTGGGACATCGCGCTCGATTTGGGCGACATGTCAGGCGATGTGGGCCTGCCGAAAGACTCGGAGGGAGAGGAGATTGTTCGGCAATTTGGTGTGCTGAAGAAGCATCGTCGCGAACAGATTTATGATTTGTCGGGCAATCACGACCGCAGTGGCCTCGATGAGGCCCAGGCATGGTGGTGGCGCAAGTGGATTGACCCGACGGGCGAACACACTGAGTTCTCACACGTCGCCGCAGCGAAGCGGCCCTTCCCGATTGACGGAACCTGGGAGCGGTACTCGTTTCGCGCCGGGAATGTCCTGTTCCTCATGATGAGCGATATCAACGAACCGACCCAGAAAGTTGGGCGCGGAACGCTCGGTGGCAATCCCAGTGGTGTCGTAAGCGGCGAAACGTTCCATTGGTGGAAGAGCATGGTTGAGCAGAATCCTTCGTCGATCATCATCAGCGCCCATCACTATATGCTCAAGGACACCACTACCGCCTCAGGCGAATGGGAGGGTATGCGGCGCGACGAAAAAGGCGGATGGAAAGACTGGTATCACGGCTACTACGAAGGCAAAGGCACGCCCCAGGGGGCGTCATATTTGTATTGGGTCGATAGCAAACAGGATTCCGGTGCTTTCGAGAATTTCTTGGGGGCCTCTCCGGGACGTGTAGCGTTATGGCTCGGAGCCCACACTCACACCGCGCCCGATGACACATATGGCGGCAAATCACGCATCGAATGCCGCTGGGGTACCACCTTCATCAACGTCGCGGGCTTGACCAAGTACATGGGCGCTCCGGAGAATTGCGTCCCAAGAAGTTGGCTGCTCACCTTCACCGACAGCAGCGAAGAAGTGACGGCCCAGTGCTATCTGCACACTAGCGATTACGTGCCGCAGGGTTGGTGCCCTAAGTTCGACCGAGTGATAAAGCTCTCAAAGCAGTTCAAGATGCCTTCGGCATAAATTCGCTCGGTCGACCCAGAATCGTCGCGTCCTCTGCAACGCGCTACGCAGGGATCAAAGAAATGGCCGCCATAGGGGAGGGCGGCCACGTGAATCGAGCGTTGGTGCGTTGCTTACATTTTTATCGGCGTCGCTTGACTCGCAACACACTGCCATTTACCGCTGGGCATCTTCACCCACGTGTCGGTCCACCGCTCATTGTTGTCGAAAGGCTTTCCCATCGCATCGGTACCCTTACCTTTGAAGCCTCCGGTCGCGATGGCCGTATCGCCAAATACCGTTCCCTTCACATCGTCGTACTCGGCACTGTCCCATTTAGTGTTTTTGTAAAACGCAAGCGTCCCGGTCTTGTCGTTGACTTTCCCCATCGGCTTCCGTAACCACGATCTTGTCGTCCAGCAGGGGCGCGACTAGATCAGGGTTATTTGTCCTTTGCCCCTGAAGCCACTGTTGTTCTAGTGCCGCGACAGCTTTTTCGGTGCCGCCCCCGGTCTGTGCCCCTGCGACGCTTACCAGCGACAGCAGAGCGAGCAAGCAGCATATCAACGTTTTCTTCATAGCCGTCTCCTTAACTTGAACTTGTTTGCCCATTTCGAATTGGAATTTCCGATTTGGATCTCGGGCTTGGGCATCATACGCGCCTCCGGAGCGATTACACCAACTGAGAGTCCCTTCGCTCACCCCGCCCCACACCGTTTCTAACCCCTGAATCGCTTTCCGGATGCTTTTCACTGGTTATTGCCATGTTTACTAACTCGCCAGGGGTGCGAATTCTTCCCGCTAAGTTCTAACCCCGTCAAACGACGCGAGGGGTTAGAACATAGCGGGAGGAATTCTCACCCCTGGCGAGGTAGTAAACATCCGTTAACGCGGTTCAGACTTGGTTTTCCCGACGCGGCTGAAGGTGCCAACGGCAGCAAGCTGGATTGCCGATCGATGAGAAGACAGATGGAGATGTACCCCGTTGTCCCACCTTCCGACGGCTCAAGGAGACGGTTGAGGTCTAAACCTTAATCGAGCCTTAAAATCTCAGGTCTCACCGACGAGTTTGACCATGATGCAGTCCGCAAGACCCACGCCGTGAACTGCGCCACGGCATCCAAGTATATGAGTGGAGGTAACAACTATGAAACGCGTTAGAGCTGTCACCGTGGCCATCTTGTTCTTATTGCTTGGAGCCGGTGTTATGGCCCACGCACAACAGGATCAGCAGGACGAGAAACAAGCGAAGCCTGAAAAGCAAGCCAAGCCGGAGCAGCAAGCCAAGCCCGGTCCACAGCAGCAACCGAATCAGCAACAACAAGAACGCACGCAACAGGAGCGGCAGCGCGAGCAGAACCAACAGCAGCAGCAACAACGTGAGCAGCAAAATCAGCAACGGCAACAGCAGCAGAACCAGCAGCACGAGCAAGTACAACAGCAGCTACAGAGAGAGCAGAATCAGCATCAGCAGCACGAGCTCAAGCACAAGAACAAAAACCA
>CATPBJ010000086.1 GCA_955652395.1 uncultured Terriglobales bacterium
CGGGCCGTTCATCACTGCGTATGTGAAAGTGAACGAAGCGAGCGAGGCCGCCCGCAGACAGGCGTCCGACTGGCTCCTGCCGCTGCAGGATCATCTCACCGACGCTGCCCTGGGGCACATCTCGGAAATTTTCGATGGCGACGCCCCCCATCGGCCCGCTGGATGCGTGGCACAAGCGTGGAGCGTGGGTGAAGTTTTGCGGGCCTACGTTGAAGACGTGAACGGAATTCGTCCGATGGCGCAGGGAGAAAGCCGCGAGTCCAAAGGCGAGAACCGTCCCGCGGCACAGCCTGTTCCGGCCGCCCCAGTTCCAGCCAGAACCTAACCGCTCGAAAACTCTCATCAATGGAGGACGGGCTTCACGCCTGTCCTGCTACTGACATCTTCCAGTGCAGGTCTTGCCTCGATCGAAGATGGGATATCAGGGTCAGCGTGGTTTGATTTGCGTAATCACGGTGCTGGTCATAATCGTCTACTTCACTTCCGGCACGATCTGCCAGGCTCCCCTTGAACGGGCGACTGTCAGTAAAGAATGCGACTGGATCGCAGCCTTGAATCGCAACGCCGCTACTATCAACGTTGAGCGGGATTCTTGCCGTCGTCAGGGACGCGAGCGACATCACGATCAGTAACGTCAAAAGGAAATTTTCATCGAATGTTCATTTGCCTGGGCCGGTTGCTCGATTACTAATGGTGAGACTTGGAAGCAGGAGAAAAGTTTCAGTAGGAGATCGCGACCTGGCGAGAGGCTAATCGGAAAGAATTCAGAGCGCCCCGAACCCGACTATGAGAAGGCACCCGGGAGCTTGAATGTGTGATTCTTTGGTAGACGAAAAGTTTGGCCTTGACTCCTCTAAATTAGATTCGGCGGCAAACGTAACTCCGCCCGCTATGGCTCATCGCATGGCGCCTGGCGTCGCGTTGGCTATGGCCTCGATCCCAGAGCCCGGTACTCGGCATGAATCACGGCGCACGGGATCAGGTTTCGAGAGTCGGGCTGCCGCCTTACGAACAGAGCCACGAGAGTGCGCGTGGCAATGGGGTCGGCCTGCGGCAAGGCCCGTATTGCGTCCGCCAGGCATCCGCTGAGAGTGACTTCCTCGCCGCCTTCCGTCTGCGCTTCGCCGTTTTCAATCTTGAACTAAGGGAAGGCCTGGAGTCGGCCTACGTGACTGGCCAGGATTTCGACGACTTCGATGCAGTTTGTGATCATCTCATCGTGGAAGGGCAAGCCTCGGATACTACAGCGAGCGTGAGTTCAACTTCACGCCCTACGAGCCACTCCGAGACTGTGTAATCGAACTGGGCCGTGCGTGCATCCGTCGTGAGCACCGCTCGACCAACGTCCTGTATTTGCTGTGGCGGGCCATCGCGCAGTACGCCTCGCTCCGCCATGCCGCTATCTCATCGGCTGTACTTCCTTGACATCGCAAAATCCCGCCCACAGCACGGCGGTCTATCAGGCTCTTCGCGAGTACGTGGTGGCGCCCGAGTTGCGCACGGAGCCGCAGTCGGAGTTCTCGATGCCACTGGTTGAGCCCACGGGAGCGAGCGACAAGGTGCCCCAATTGCTCCGAGCCTACCTCGGGATCGGCGCAGGAATCTGCGGCGCGCCCGCGATCGACCAGGAATTCAAGACCATCGATTTCCTCACGCTGTTGGACCTGCAAGCGCTACATTCGAGGATTCGTGCACGCTTCCTGCGTGATATGTGAAGCCTTCTACCTACCGGCGGCTCCGAAATTCCGTGCGCCCAACAGCGCAAAAACATGGGCCAGAACGCCGCAACTCCGGGCAGAATCAGCAAGCGGAACCCAACGCCAGAGCCCTGCGCTTCGGAATCGAGCCGTTGCACGCCCGAAAATACGAACGCCAACGCGAAGATCAGTCCGAGACCGGCGTATGCGGCCAACCCGTAGACGAATACTTGTGCCAGAGTTTCAGACATCGCTGCCGTAGACCGGGATCACCGCCCCGTTGACGTCTTTGCCTGCATCGCTGACTAGCCACCCGATCAAACTCGCAACTGCAGCCGGACGGACCCATTTGGAGAAGTCTGCGTTGGCCATGAACTTCCGGTTGGCCGGCGTGTCCATGGTGCCGGGCAGGATCACGTTGGCGGTGATTCCAGCATCCTTATTCTCCTGCGCTACCGTCCTGATGAGTGAAACCATGGCTGCCTTGGAAGCGCTGTAAGCCCCGACTCCCGCTCCAGGTTCCAACGCGGCACGACTGCCGATGGCAACGATACGTCCATTTCCCGTCTTACGCATGACCGGGAGCGCTGCACGCAGAAGGTAGAACGTGCTGTACAAGTTCACGTCGAACATACGCTGGAAAGTGGCGTCTTCGGTTTCGGAGATCGACTGGCCGCCCGCAAAGCCGCCCACCGTGTGAACCAGGATGTCCAGCCCGCCGAAACGGGATACCAGGATGTCCGCGGCGGTTTTCGCTCCGTCAGCGCTCGAAATTTCCGCCGACAATGCGGTAAAGTTCGGACTGTTGAATTCTGACTGCTGAATCTTTCGCGATAAGCCTACTACCGTGGCACCGGCATCGAGCAGCGCCTGCGTGACATAGGTTCCCAGGCCTCCATTGGCACCGGTAACGAGTGCAACCTTGCCCTTCATCGGACCTCCTGCGACCCCTATTTGATTTTAAGAGTAACGGAGAACGGACCTAAGAAAATAAAACTGAGGGAAACACGGATGCGGATCAGGACTGACGAGACTACGCTGCGGTCCGGACCCCCGCCGGCATTACGCCGAGGCCAATGGCTGCGCCAGTGCCCGCGTCGACCAGAGTGGCCAACCAACCGAGTTTGCGCGCAACAAGCGTTTCCATCTGCTATCATCCGCCAGCCATGTGATGCTGCGGGGAAGCTTAGGTGACAGCCCTCTGTCACTTTCCCAGCTCACTCGAATCCCACAAATCGAGGGTGACCTCATGGATGCGACTCGGCCCATATTCATTCCAGTGATTCTGGGCACGGCCAGGATGGGCCGCATGAGCCTGCATGCAGCCCGCCTGGTGACCCGAGAAGTCGGCAAGCGCGCCGGAGTTGAAACTGAACTCATCGACATTACCCAGCTTCCGCTGCCCACGAATGATGCAGGAGAAGCCATCATCGGGCCGACGCGTTGGTCATTGTGTCTCCCGAATACAACCATGGGTACTCCGGTTTGTTGAAGCACGTCCTGGGCAGTTGCCTCAAGGAATACATTCACAAGGCAGTCGGCATGGTCGGAGTTTCCGCGGGACCATTCGGCGGCGCCCGGGTGATTGAAAACCTGCTCCCGGTGATGCGAGAGCTGGGATTGGTCACGATCTTCTGGGATGTGAACTTCTCCAGCGTGCAGAAAGTTTTCGACAAGGATGGCATGTTGCTGGATGAGTCCTTAATCCGCCGCATGAACAAGTTTCTGAAAGAGCTGATCTGGATGGCCAAGACCCTGCGCCAAAGACGTGAGCAGATTCCTCTGGATTAAACCCCAATACTGAAGATGATTCGCAATGACGAAGACTACTTACGCCGACAAGATGATCTGCCCAAACTGCCACGTTGAGATGAACCACCACTGTGACAAGCTGGTCTATTCCCCTGCCTCACAGACGGCGGGAATGGACGAAACTGTGGGCGGATTCCTGGAAGAGTTCCACACCTGTCCAAAGCGTGGCGGAGTGGGGTCAGGCCACGCCGGGTGCCTGACGAGCCCAGTATCGGACGAATAGGAATTTTTGTAAGCTCTTGAAATTGAAAAGCTTGCCGCTTCTGTCACTTTCCCGACAGATCCGAATCTCGGTCCTGCCGGGCGTCCACCCAGTCCGGTAGAAACCACCCACAGTTTGACAAAAACTGTCAGCGGGTTGATTCAGAGCGTCATTTTCCCTGGAAGAACTCGTTGATAGTGGCCGAGCCTTACCCCAAGTCCCTGATTCTGCAAGCTCCCAAGATTCGCCATTCTGCCGCGTGGTGGCCCTTTAAATGCGGCCCGCTAGCCGGGCGACAAGCAGATTATTGGGCCACAACGGGGGCTTCCTTGGGAAAAGGCAATCGGCGATACAGGCGGATCAAAATGGTCTTGCCGGTGCGGATATCAGGGAAAGACTCGGCCAACAATCCCGTGAACGAACTGGCACACACTCTGGACATAACCCCCAATGGGGCCCGGCTGGGTGCAATTCGCCACGTGTTGAAAACGGGCGATAAACTCACCCTGCAATATCGGCAGAGAAGGATTCAGTTCCGCGTAGTCTGGGTAAAGCCGATGGAGGGAACCCGCGAATATCAGGTCGGTTTGGAAGGACTCGGTTCCGTCGGCGAAAACTGGGGACTTGAGCTCCCGGAGTCAAATCTGGCGGACGAATACCAGAACTCCACCAGTTCCTAGTTCGTCAGCAATCCAATCAAGAGGCGCAAACACTCATTGTAACTGCAGACCTAGCTTGGCTTGGTCTCTATGCCCAATGGCCGAAAACACGGTCACGCCGCAGCGCCGTAGAGCTGGCGCAACGATTTGACGTTGGTCGCCGGCTTTTCATGGAGTAAGAGCTCGGTAGCCTGGACCCGCCGCTCGGCATGAAACCAGCGTTGGACCACGCCATCGTGCAGGAAGTTGGCTAGAGCGATCAGGCTCATGCCCTGGTGGTGGGCCATCCAGCAACGTACCAGCTCATGGCGATGGCGCCAAACACGGCGGCTTGAAGTGGCGCTGTAGTCGGCTGCTTCGTAGAAACCGCATGAGCCCAACCATCCCTCACCTTCCATTCGGCGCAGGTTGCGCAAAGCCCCCGAAGGATCGACGTGCAGCGCCAGGAACGTGGAATAGGGCGAGATGACCAGCGCGCTGGCGTCGCCTTGATGGAGCGAAATGTCGGGAAGGCCGAAGGCCTGATACTGGTAGTTCCCAGCCTCGTCCCGCGTAGCGTAGGCCGATTCCGAAATTCCCCAGGGCACACTTTTTTCTGTGCCATAAATCTGCTGCAGACGCACCGCGGCAATTCGCGAATTATCCAGAAGCGTATCGGGGTAGGTTCGCATCCAGAGCACCGGCATCAGGTACTCGAACATGGTCCCAGTCCAGGAGAGAAGGACCGGAAATCCGTGCTCGCGGGTGTGCGATCTGCCCAACAGAAACCAAACGTCTTGCGGAATGTCTTCCTTGGCGATGGCGACGAATACGGCGATGCGTGCCTCCGAAGCCAGCAAATCGTAACAGGCAGATGGGTGCTTCTCCGACTCGACATCGAAACCGAGCGACAGCAACTTACGCCGCGGGTCCAGCAGGAAACGGAAATCCATCTCGTCGGCGAATTTCCCGGCGGTGCCGGCGATTTGTTTGAGATCTTCGACTAAGACGTCCGCCCGGGAGCGTGCTTCCGGCAGCATGGCCTGGAGGCGGCCATACAGAGCCTTGCGCTCACCTGAGCCATTGGCATGGTCGAGAGCAAACTGCAGACGGGACATCAATCTGTCCACGACTTCCGGCAGGTGCTGGATGGTCAAGCTCTGCGCGTTGAATTTGAAGTCCAGCGTGGCATCTTTCCAGAGCGGGACAAATTCCGGCAGCATCCACGGAGCATAGACCTGAACTGCTTTCCTGAGATTTCTGACTCGGGAAAGAGACTCGGACGCGAACCAGTGAACATCCGACTCGTCTTTCGGGTTCTCCAGGTCGGTCTCCAGCAATCCTTCTTCAGAAGGTGCCAGCAGACGCTGCAACCAGCTTTTTTTCTCAATCTGTTCCTGGAACGCACGGAAGCGCTTCTGTGGAAACGCATGCCGGTCGACCAGGATCCGGAGATGTTCGGCCAGACCTTCCGCCAGTTGTTTCTCCAGCAACGGACGCTGTAAAAGGTCCAAACATCCTTGCTGTAATGTCCAGAGTGAAGCTACCAGGTTGCCGCTATCCACGGCAGAAATGAACCGGGGCCGAAGCGGTTCGAGGGTGCGCGTGTCATACCAGTTGAGCAGGTGGCCGCGAGACCGCGGAAGCTTTGCCATCGTCGCCAAAGTCCGAAGAGTCTGTTCGGCGAATTCAGGAACGGTCAGAAAGCCAAATTCGCAGGCCACCTGACGAGCGTTCAGAAGAAAACCCAGATTGGTGGGCGACATGCGAGCCGCGATCGCCGCGGGCTCTTCCTGCACATTGTCCGGGATTAGCCAATTATGCTCTTGCGTACTAAACTCCGCGAAATACCGCCAGGTGTGGAGGGCGGTTCGACCAAGAAACAACTCGTCTTTGTCGGATGTCTCACTACGCATAGCCCGCGAAGGCAGGTTGAGCCACATTGAAATCCATTTACTGCAAGCCCACAGCAGCAGGATGGGCAGCGCAGAGAAAAAAGTATGTCGGCGAGTGAAGAACACCAGGGCGCCCAATCCCAGAGCCAGAGCGGGCATCCAGTCGAGATAGATGTCTACCGGCGTCCGCTTGCGGGTGTTCAATTCGGTTTCCGCCGCGGTCTCCCATTCCAGCAGCCGCCGCCGTGTCACCAGCCGCCGGACCAGCGTTCGTACCACGGCATCGAGGGAGAGCAACATTTGGTGGGGCAGGAATGAGAGTGTGAAAAACATGCTGGCATTGGCTGTCAGCAGGGCGGCCCGAGCGTCCTTCACGACCTGGGATTTGCGCTCGACGGCGGCCCGCACCAGGTTGAACAGGAACTGGAACCAAGCCGGCACAAACAAAATGCTGAGAGTCGCCAGAGTCCAATAGAGCGGGTTGCCGGGCAGCACCAGCCAGCCGAACACCAGCAGCAGGAAGGTTGCAGGTTCCACCAGGCTGCGGCGCAGATTGTCCAGAATCTTCCACTGCGAAACCAGCGAGATGGGATTCGGAACCTTCCGTCCGGACTCGTCCGGCACCCGCGACAACAGCCAACCCGTGATCTGCCAGTCGCCCCGCAGCCACCGGTGCTTGCGGCGATTGTAAGCACTATAGTGAGAGGGATAATCCTCGATGATCTCGATGTCGCTGGCCAGGCCGGCGCGCGCGTACGCACCTTCAATCAGGTCGTGACTGAGCAAGGCATTGCGAGGAAACCGGCGATCCAGCACGCGATGCACCGTATCCACTTCATAGATGCCCTTGCCGGCGAAGATGCCTTCTCCGTATAAATCCTGGTACACATCTGAAATGGCGCGGGTATAGATATCAAAACCGGTCTCACCCGAATAGAGGCTGGCCAGCCGGGAACGGGAGGCGCTTTGCACACTCACACCAACGCGGGGCTGCAGGATGCCGTAGCCGGCGACCACAATGTTCTTCTCCGAGTCCGGATCGATGATTGCCTGGTTCAGAGGATGCGCCATCGCCCCAATCATGCGATCGGCTGACCCGCGAGGCAATTCCGTGTCAGAATCCAGCGTGATGACAAAACGAATTTGCGGCAATATGGATAGGTCGCCAATTTTGACTGGAAAGCTGTCGTGTTCGGCGCGCAGCAGCTTGTTCAGGTCCATCAGCTTGCCACGCTTTCGCTCCCAACCCATCCACACTTTTTCACGGGGGTTGTAAACGCGGTGGCGATGGAAGAGAAGAAACGATCCCGAGGCTTGACTGGCGTATTTTTCATTGAGTTCGCGCACCAGTTGCGCACAGTAATCGATCAGCGGATCAGCCTCCGATGCGGGCACCGGGGAATCCGGCAGGTCGGTGAGCAATGCGAAATGAATGTTGGGATCGTGATTGCCCAGGAACCGTACTTCCAGGTCTTCCGCCAGGCGGCGAATCTGTTCCTGGCTAAACAACAGACTGGGAATGGCAATCAGCGTCGTGCAGTTGTCCGGAACTCCCTCCGAAAAATCCAGCTTGGGCAAAATTCGCGGTTCCAGGAGGGAGGTGAGCAGATAATTCACCAGCTGGATGGCGCTCTGCGAACACGGCAGAAGCAACATCACCATAGAGAAGAAAATCAGTTCCGGAGAGGTATAAGTGTTGGTTAAGAGGAGCACGATCGCCGACATGATGGCGAGCGTGAGCACTTCGGTGCCAGGCAAATAGAACTCGTTCGGATGCCGCCGTAGGAAAGATGTAATCCGCGGCCCCAACGGAGGCTGGAAGCCCACTCTCTCGTAGAGCGCGATGGTCCCTTCGGCGAGCAAATAGTACCCGATATGCCCACGACGAGCCGCGAGTCGCGGGCTGGCGTGTGTCTCCTGATGCGCGGACCGTGCCAGGGCCAGAGCTGCGGCAGCAACTTCGCCCTCGGCCAAATCGGAGTGTTCGGCGATGTTTGCGACCTCTGTGCGGTACAGATCGCGGCTCTCAAAATCCATGCGAGCGTAAGCGCCGGCGGGGTCCTGGCGCAGAACGCGATCGAACACGACCAGCGGTTCGAGCACATCCTTCCACGAAGTGTGGCCAATATCGCGCAGGCTTCGTACACAAATGCCGGCCCCGTAGGAGCCGCCCGGGTCGGCAGCTACTTTCGATCCGCGGGCCGCGATTTCTTCCAGCAGAACCAGTTTCAGCGCCGCTACGAGCGCCCACAGCTCGACCAGCTTCAGCACCGTGCTTTGCTGGAAAGCTTGAACGTAAGTGATCAACGAGTTCTCACCGAAATCGTACCCGCTGGTCGCCAGAAATCCCGCGGCCAGAGCAACTACTCGCGGGGCCACGGCGCCATCGGGCGTACGGACATGAGGAAGCTTGCGCACCAACTTGAAGCCGTCCTTCGTACTCCGGAAGTCAGCATGCAGCAGGCGGAGGTTGTCGTTCAACCAGTGAAAATCGTCTCCAACGGCGCTTTTAGGCGACGGCCCCCGAAAATCCCGCAGGACCGGTTTGATCGCGCGTCCGAGGGCGCGATATCGCTCAGAGAAAAAGCGGGATGAATGCGTGCCCGGAAGCCATACCAGCCTTCGCCCCAGGTCCGCCGCGGCTAAACTCAGGGCCTCCAGGTTGGGCCCGGTTTCCTTGGCGGGCTCAGGCATCCGCTCCGCTTCTGCGTTCAGCATCTCGATATGGGTATCTGGCGGCATTGCTTGTGAATACTACAACTGATGTCTAACGATAACTGGCGGCCTGCAATTCGAACATTTCCTTGTACCGCCCACCCAGGCGTGCCAGTTGGTCGTGGCTTCCTTCTTCTGCAATCTTTCCCTTTTCGAGGACTACAATGCGGTCAGCCATGCGCACGGTAGAAAATCGGTGCGAAATAAAGAGCGCCATCTTTCCCGCGGTGAGTTCGGCAAAGCGCTGGAAAACCTCGAACTCGCTGCGCGCATCGAGCGCCGCCGTAGGCTCGTCCAGCACCAGAAGCTGCGCATCCCGCAGGTAGGCCCTGGCCAGTGCAACTTTCTGCCACTCGCCGCCGGAAAGATCGACACCCCCATCGAAGCGCCGGCCCAGCATTTGATCGTAACCACCCGAAAGCTTTCCAATAACCGCGTCAGCCAGGCTTTTCCGGGCGGCAGTTTCCAGCAGTTTCAAATCGTCAAGTTCCTCAATGCGGCCCACCGCTATATTTTCACGCGCCGTCATCTCATAGCGCATAAAGTCTTGAAAGATAACGCCAATCTCGCGATACAGATCTTCCAGACGATACTCTTTCAGGTCCACGCCGTCGAGCAGGACCTGGCCCTCGGTGGGGTCGTAGAGCCGCGTTATCAGTTTAACAATTGTGGTTTTTCCTTCACCATTCTCTCCGATCAGCGCAACCCGTTCTCCCGGATGAAGATGAAAGTTCAGCCCGTTCAGTACCAGCCTCGAGCTTCCCGGATAGCGAAACGAGACATTGCGGAATTCAAATCCGCGGATGATCGGCCGGGGAGCGGGAAGAGCATCCCCTTTGGACCGGATGGTGGGCTGCATATCGAAGAACGCCAGCAAGTCGGTCAGGAAGAGGGCCTGGTCCGCGATGCCTGAAACGGTCGAGAAAATCTGCTGGATGTTGTTGCTGGCTTGCAAAATTGCGCTCGACAGCAGGTACCACAGTCCGATGCTGTATGCGCCCGTGACCGTGCGCCAGATCACGAACACGTAAGCGGAGTAATAGCCCATGAAGGCGATCACCGACAGGAAAGCCCCGGCAATCAATTTCCTTCGTGAAAGCGCCACGTTCTCGTCGTAAATCCCGTCGGAAAGTTTGGTGAAGCGCTGAGTGAGGAACTGACTGAGTCCGAATAGCTTGAGTTCCTTCGCGGCTTCTTTGCTGCCTCCGACCTGGCGCAGATAGTCCAACTGGCGCCGGATTGGAGTCTGGCGGAAGTTCTTGGCGTATCCCAGAAAAGCGAAATGGCTCTCGCCCAGGAATGCGGGAAGCACTCCCGCAATCAGCAGCAGCATTAACCAGGGGGAGTAGACAATAATCGTGACTGACAGGGTGATGGTTGTAATCACTAACTGGATCAGCCGCCCGATTTGCTGAATCATGCCCAGGCGGTCGGTCGCCTGCACCCGCGCTCGTTCCAGCCGGTCATAAAAAACCGGATCCTCATAGGCGATCAGGTCCAGTTCTGCGGCGTGCTTCATGACCTGGATGCTCACATGGCGCGTGTATTTGTCCGCCAGCAACGAGTCCGAGTAGTCAATGGCACGTGCCAGAATGCCGCCTAATACAGCGAGACCGAATTCGCTCCCCACCAGCCACCACAATCGAGGTGACATCAGATGTTCTGCGACTTTGGGGTGCACAATGGCGTCAACGATCAGCTTTTGAATCCAGAGCATTGAAAGCGGCAACAACGCGGCAAACAGGCGAGCCGCCAGCCCGAAAGTCACCACCGCGGGTCCGGATTGCCATACGATTTTGAGAACTGGCGGGGTGTTACGAAGCGCCGAAAGACGCTCCTGCCAGCTGCTCAGGAAACTCTGCTGCTCCGCCATGCATGAATCCTAACCAAGTTCCTTGGTTTCTAGAAGCTATACCGAAAAATTGGGATAAGAATTGCCACCCGGAAAAGCTGGATCACCTGGCGAGCCTCCAGTTGCACCAAGAATAGATGCTCCAGAAGCCTGTAAGGTTCGATGGGTCATAGACTTAAAAGCTTTCCCGCCTGGAAGTGGCTGACAGTCGCCCAAGCTACTTGATTCCGATCACCGCCAAACCATTAGCTGGAAGCGTAACACTTAGCCCCCCGCCTTTCAGTTCCTGAATTTCGGGCGGGCCAATCTCAACCGAGTCGCGAAGCTTCTGCAGTTGCCCCTGGGTCGGATAGACAGGCGAGCCCATCTTTTCGTAGGCGGGATGCGGATCACCATGGTCCCGGTCGACGCGGGAAATATACGCATGACGCATACCGCCCAGGTTCTTGAATCGCAAGACTACAGTTCGGGCGGCACCCGTTTGATCTGGAGGAATGAGGTTCCACACCGCTACCACCAGCGAACCATCCGGGGCGCGGGTCACCAGCGCAGAATCGGAGTCGAGAGTAAGGCGTTCGTGTCCAAGCTGGTGCAGAAGTTTGAAGGCCGCTAACGCTGGTTTGGGAATTCCCCAGGCAGCAATCAGGCCGTAGCCACCATAGAAGGGTTGTTTCACGACGCCCTGTTCTTCAAAAACATCCGAAAAGCTCCAGTACGACATCTCGTCCACCAGGCCGTCGCACTGGCGGATGGTGTCGGCCATCCATGGCCCCATATATATGGAGTCGGTAATTTCAGGCTCGTTCTTGTAGCTCGCGTTGAACTCGCTCCAGATCAATGGAAGGCTGGGAAGGGCAGAGGCCTTGATCTGGTCATGCACCTTCTTCACCGCGCGGCACACCATGTGGTCGCGCGGAATGTTTTCATTGGTGCCAAAAACATCTTGCGCGCGATCGTTTCCGTACACGTGAGTGGAAACAAAATCCACCGGCACGTGCTTCTCGACGCAGTGTTGGATGAGAGCATCAGCCCACGCGGCCTGTGCCGTTGCCGGACCACCCACCCGTAAACGCGAGCTCACTCGCTTGACTGCGGCCGCGCTGTGATCGTAAAGCTCGAAGTAGGTCGCCTGCTTCGGTTCTCCAACCCAGAAGTCAATATTGGGCTCGTTCCAGACTTCGAAGTACCACTTCTCGACTTCATCCATTCCGTAACGATCCACCAGATGCTTCGTAAACTGGTAAATCAGGTCATCCCATTTAGCCCAATCTTTCGGAGGCGCGACATTTTGCTTGTACCAGAAGGCGTGCGGAGCGTCCCTGGAGGCCAGTTTCTTCGGCATGAAACTCAGCTCTACAAATGGGCGTACACCGTTCTGCAAAAGCCCGTCGTAGACCTGGTCAACATAGGAGAAGTTGTAAACCGGCCGGCCGGCGCTGTCCTCCTCGTACACGCCCATCTCGTCGAGAAAGATGGCGTGAAAGCGGATGTATCCCACGTCTGTAACCTGTTTCACCCGGCGCAGGTCCTGGCGATAGCTTTCACGCAAACTCAGGCTCGCTCGGCCCGATCCAAACATGTGCTCCCAGAAATGAGGAAAGGGATGAGCGGGCGCGGCGGCATCAATCACGAGTACCTCCGGCTTGCTTGCGGCGGCCTGAGCAACCGCCGCCGGAGAGCACGCCAACAGCGCCAACTGGACCAGACAAAGCAGGTTACAGTAGCACCTGATCACGAATGCTCCTTCTGATGTAGTTTCCGTTCGTCTAATTTCCCGCCCTGCGAGCTCCTGCAGTCACTGCGCTTAACTACGACTTGTTTTCGAAACACCCCAGGGTTACCGGAAGAGATTCTACATGGAAGCCGTTTCGGCAGCGAGGATCGACGGCGATGAACGGTTCGGGACGATTGCGCCCGGCCTAGAGCGAATGCAGTTTGATTTGAGCGACGGGAGAGTGTGGAGCAGCTCAGCCGGCTGCTTCACTCGAGTGCGGATACAGGTTTTTCATATGCTCGTCCAGCGCACGATTGAGTTGTTGGATCAAATCCATCAGCTTCTTGGGGTCTTTTTCATCGCGCGCCGCCTCGGCCAGTTGTTTCCAATCATGACAATCCGTTGCAGTCATGCGTGTCCTCCTGGAAGATTTGAGCAACCAAGCTGATTGCACTTGGTTTGCCAAAGTCCCAGAGCATTTGGTTTCAGTAGATTATAGAAACTAATGAGTCCCTAGTTTTCAGGGAATCGGGCAATTCGTACCTACTCGATTACTGTAGGCGTCCACCTGACGACGGGTTGCAAGTAAAACAAACTCGCCTGTAGGCGAGGGCTTGTTTGATTTCCCTCTCGAGCCAACTCCCTTCTCAAGCCGTAGCTTGTATCCATCCCATAAAGAAATTCGATTGGACGCGGTTTTTCCACGGCGTCTAAGGTTTCCCCGGGAGGCAACCCGGAATGGAATTCTCGACCGATTTGGGTTCTAACTCGTTTGCGTGTGTGCAGTCGACAATGGAAGAGCACTGTTTTTCTGTGCTTACGCGATAGTAATTGGTGCCTCTGTCGTTAGCGAACCCACACGTTTAGGGGAAACCAGAGCGCAGTGGCGGAGGAAGCCCAGTCGTAAACTAGTCGCTTTATCTTCGAGCAGTTACACTAATTAGGCGCGAGCAAGCGCGCTAGAAATCCTAAATTGAATTCCAACCACGAGATAATTCAGACCATGAGCCAACCCGCTGCCGCGCATGATGAAAATCACGTCCTGACCCTCGAGGAAATCGGCAATCTGGCCGCCGAGGGTGGCAAGTCGGCCGAGACTCTGATGAACGTCGTCGCCCTGATTGCCAAGCGGTTTCAAACCGACGTTTGTTCCGCCTACCTGTTGGAGCCGGATCGAGCCAACCTGGTACTGGCGGCGACTCTGGGACTTCGCCCCCAGTGTATTGGCACCCTTCGTATGGGAATCCATGAAGGCCTCGCGGGTCTGGTCGCGGAACGAGTGGGTCCGGTTGCAGTGGAACAGGTAAGGAACCATCCCCGCTTCAAATACTTCAGCGAAGCCGGCGAAGACGCTTATCAATCATTCCTGGGTGTTCCCCTCATTGATCGTGGTGTTCTGCAGGGAGTTTTAGTGGTTCAAACCATCGCGCCCCGGGTCTTTCGCGATGATGAAGTCCGGATGCTGACCGAGGCCGCCGCCCAGGTTGGGCCGGTGGTGAGCGAGGCACGTACTCTGGATCGCTTCATCGCTCCCGCCCAGGAGCGGCTGTGGGCGCTGGCCCGCAATTTGTGGTGGTGCTGGGACCACGATACCAGCAGCCTGTTTCGTGACCTCGATCCGGTACGCTGGCGACAGCTCAATCACAATCCTGTGGCCCTGCTTTCAGAGATCCCCTTGGCGGTGATGGAACGCCGTGCCCGTGAACTGGTGCTGCACAGCCGGATTAACTATGCCTATCGCCGCCAGCGCGAGTATCTCGATGCCGACCGGACGTGGGGAGCGCGACACGCCGGGATCCTGCGGCCTCGTCCGGTGGCGTATTTCTCTGCGGAATTCGGTTTGCACGTTTCCATTCCGGAATATTCCGGAGGACTGGGCGTGCTAGCCGGCGATCACGTTAAGAGCGCGTCCGACTTGGGCATTCCCCTGGTGGGTGTGGGATTGTTTTATGGCCAGGGATATTTCCGCCAACGGCTCGACCGGACCGGCTGGCAGCAGGAAGAATACATCCAGACCGATGTCAGTCAGCTGCCCATGGAAGCTGCCATCGGATCGAACGGCGAACCTGTCACCGTCCAGGTGGAAACTCGCGGCGGAGCTATCCGGGCGAAAGTCTGGCGCATGAAGGTCGGGCGCTGCGATCTGCTACTGCTCGACTCCAACATTGAAGGCAACCATCCCGAGGACCGTGAACTCACTTCGCGTTTATATGGGGGAGACTCGCGCATCCGGATCCGCCAGGAACTTTTACTCGGCATCGGAGGTTTCCGCGCTCTCAAGGCCATGGGCATCACGCCCAGTGTTCTTCACCTCAATGAAGGGCACAGCGGGTTCGCCGTTCTGGAAGCGATTCGCGACCGGATGCAGAGTGAGGGGGTCAGCTTTGATCATGCTGTCCGCCGAGTTTCACGCACGGCGGTTTTCACTACCCACACCCCTGTACCCGCCGGCCACGACCGGTTTTACGCCGACCTGATGGAGGAGCATCTTGGTCCAATGCGCGAAGCGCTGGGTATCTCCCAGCAGAAACTCATGGAGCTGGGACGGGAGAATCCCGGCAATCAAAATGAGGACTTCTGCATGACCGTCCTCGGCTTGAGACTTGCGCGCCGTGCCAATGCGGTCTCCGCCTTGCATGGAGAAGTGTCCCGGCACATGTGGACGGGCCTCTATCCGGGCAAGCCCGAGGACGAGGTTCCCATCGGGCACATCACCAACGGCGTGCATGTCCCTTCCTGGCTGGCGCCGCAAATGTTCCGCCTTTATGACCGCCACCTGGGGACGGGCTGGCAGGAGAACAACGCCGACCCCGCGATCTGGGAGGGAATCGAGAACGTCGACGATGGGGAACTCTGGGAAACTCATCTCCATCTAAAATCCCGCCTGCTGGATTTTGTGCGCCTGCGGGTAGTCGAGCAGGCCGAGCGCCGTGACGAGTCTTCCGAGATGTTGCTCCGACTGGGGAGGGTGCTCAGTCAGGATGCGCTGACCATCGGGTTTGCCCGCCGCTTCGCAACTTACAAGCGGGCCGATCTCATTCTGGCCGACATTGAAAAACTGACATCCATGGTGAACGATCCCAAGCGACCCGTGCAGTTCATTTTCGCCGGTAAGGCACATCCCCGCGACGAACCCGGCAAGAAAATGCTGCAGCAGATCGCAAAACTAATGCGCCACATGGAGTTTGCCGACAAGTTCGTCTTCGTCGAAGACTACGACATCAACGTGGGGCGTCATTTCGTGCAGGGTGTCGACGTCTGGCTGAACAATCCCCGGCGGCCGCTGGAGGCGTCGGGCACCAGCGGTCAGAAAGTGGTGTTGAACGGCGGCCTCAACCTGTCTGTTCTTGACGGTTGGTGGGCAGAGGCCTATGACGGCTTGAACGGATTTGCCATTGGAACCGGCAGAACTCATTCCGACATGAGCATTCACGATAATCGCGATGGAGAAGATCTGTACCGCGTGCTGCGCGAAGAAGTGATTCCTCTTTACTACAACCGCGATCGCGACGGTCTGCCTCGGGGCTGGATCAAGCGCATGAAGCGCACCATCCGGACCCTGGGCTGGCGCTTCAATGCCAATCGCATGGTGATGGACTACGCCTTGAAATGCTATGTGCCCGCGGCGGGAGGCATGTCCAGTGATCTCAGCCGGAAATTGTGACCTGAATTGGCCCCGGACTTCTCTGCGTCCTTCACTCCAGGCATGCCGCACCAGGGATAACCATCAATCAGGAGCGAATACGTCGGCAGTATTCCTTCGTTCCGAGCGCGGCAGAGTTGCAGTTACCTGGGTGCCCTGGCTGTCTGATTCCATTTCCAGCCGCCCACCGAGTTCGTGGATCCGTTCCCGCATCCCGACCAACCCGACGCCGGCGTGGGCGCTATTGCGACGAAAGCGGTCTAGAACTTCCGGTGGAATGCCCTTTCCGTAGTCCCTTACCCGAAGCAGGATCTGGTCCTCTGACAATCCTAGGGAAACATCCGCCTTCCGGCTTCTGGCATGACGATGCACATTGGTCAGGCTCTCCTGCAGAACCCGGAAAAGCGCAAGTTCAAGGGAACTGGGCAGACGGTCGAGGTCTTCGGGCATGTCAAGACTGGTTTGAATGCCGCTGCGTTTCGCGAAACCCTCCACATACCATCGTGCGGCGGACGCGAACCCGGTTTCGTCCAACAAGGGCGGATGCAATAGATGGGAGATGGTGCGGGTCTCGGTCATAGCCTGATCGAGAAGCTTCAGGCATTCGGCAATCAGAGCATTGTCCGGCCACGACTTGCCCAGCACGGCCAGGTTCATCTTGGCGCCCACAAGATATTGCCCAAGACTATCATGAAGTTCGCGGGAGAATTTTCGGCGTTCCTGGTCCTGCAACTCCAGCAGGCGCACGCTGAGAGTGCGCAAGGATGCCTCGGCTTGCTCTCTCGCCCTCAACTCGGCGTTGAGCATTCGATAGTGCAGGAAGAACAAGGCAAGGGCAACGACGAACGCAGCGCATAGTATGTACGCAGTGATGCGGAACAGCCTCTCCGATTGCCCGCTGCGGACGTTCAGAAGCTGCTGTTCTTCGTCTTGCATTTTCTGGACCAGCGAATCGGCCTCCGCGGACACATCGATAATCTGCTGTCGCAGTCGCGCCTGCTCTTGCGCATCGGGAGACCCACTGCGCTTCAACTGAATGGACTGGTTCAGCAGGTCTAACCTGCGCTGGGTAACGCTTTCAAGACTCTTCCAAAGTTCTTGTTGCTCGGGATTGTCGCTAGTAAGGCGTTTCACATCATCCAGTTTCGCGGAAATTTCACCGGCCACCGATTGATATTCCTCGAAAAAGGAATCATCGCCGGTATCGACATAGCGGGTGCGTGCCCGTCCGGCCCGCGCACTGATGTTATTGATCTCGGCCAAAGAGGATTGAACGTCGCGGGTGTGACTGACCCAGCGCTGCGCGGCGCGCTGACGGACCGCGGTAAAGTACGCGGCCATACCGCTAAGAAGAAGCAGAATCACAGCCGCGCCAAATGCCAGTTGGGTCCGGGTGCGTTGTGACACGTGTTTGTTCACAGGTCCTGGGCTTTGACGTCCGGAGCACAGAAAAACTGTTATTCAACGGTAGCGTCGCCGTGATCGGTGTCGTGACTACGCGCAGGAGGATTTTATAACACTTCAGGAAGAATGATGGCGGAAGCGTGTGCGAGTCGAAAACACGCTAAAACGTACATTCAACAACATACAGAGCGACGGATGGCAGTTTTGGATACGGAAAGCAGCATAAGGCATTCTTAGTGGCAGGTGAGACGTTACCGCCCAGAACATGGACGAAGCAAAAACAGCGGCCTACACCAATGAGCTTCAAATGGTCGTTTTAGAAGGTTGTTGACCGAAACTCACCAATTCCATCTTGCCCTCGATGTAGCAATCAGGCCGAACCCACGCCTCGTAGCGGACGAGAATAGGTGTCCCGTTGTGATGTCTCAGCATCCAAAGGCCGTGCATGTATCCGTTCCTGACGAAAAGTCGGAAAACGGTGGGAATATCGTTCGTACCGGGGGCCGTTAGATCGTCAAATCTTTTACCGATTAACTCTTCTCGCGCATACCCTACCAGTTGGCAGAAGCTATCTGATACCTCGACATATCGCCTGTCGCCATCGACCAGGGTGGTGTAAACAGGTTCTACATTCAAACCATACTGCCCTGTCGCTTCGTCTCGGAGCACCTGAAATAAATTCTTTAACTCGCTCGGGCCTTCGGATTCTGCTCTCTTACCAGTCATGAAAACCTCCGGATACTTTGCTTTGGGTCGAAGCCGCTGGGCCCAGAGATCAGGCTGCTTGCTCTACCGTTTCAGCTTCGCCCACCTCGACCGTTGAGCCGCCGCCGCGATTTTGCACCGAGCCGAGGCTGACATCGTTCGCTTGGTTGGAACTATCTGCTGCTGACCCCTTACTTTCGCCCAGCGTGCCTTCTGAGCGGCTGCGATCCGACATCACCCGGCGGGGCTTTGGTTCTCTGTTGTCTGTATAGACCCCCGCAAACGTGGCCAGCGCCGCGTTCAATCCTGATAACTGCCGCTGCAACCGGTCGCGCTCTTTCTTCAACTGTCCCACAATCCCCGACAAGTTAACTAATTTGTTTTCTCCCTCGTCTGTGGATTCTAACAGAGGAGAAACGGGGGGTGTTCGGAAACCCGCTAGTCGGGTAGTGCGGCTTGTACGAAGTTAGTCAGGCACATATACTGGCAGTCATTTCTCAATCATCCGAGGGCCTTATGGACTCGATCAGCCAAACTGCTAAGTGGACGCCTTATGAAGGAAAAGCGGCATCAATTACTTACGAACGCCGAAGCGAAGAGGTGCAGTTAGATCGCCTTCGGATTCGCCTCCAGAAGAAAATGCAGGAGGCAGACGACCGGGGATCCGCGCCGAGCGCCGCGTAAATGAAACAGTTTCAGAAATTGTTGGTCGTCGTTCTCTTTCTCGGTGCAGTGTGCTTTCGCTTGCACTCGCAGATGCCCCCTGAGACTCAGCCGGTCGAGCTGCATTCCCAAGCCAAGACGCCGTTCCGTTTCGTCGTATACGGGGACACGCGCTTCACCGATCCAGCAGACATCAAAGCCTCCAGTCCTGCCGTGCGCCGGGCGCTAGTGCAAGCGATTGCCGAGATCGATCCCACTTTCATCTTGATTGGCGGCGACATCTCCTACAACGGAGACGACACTAACGACTGGAGAGTCTGGGACAGCGAAACTGAAGTGTGGCGGCAACGGCGCATCCCGGTATACCCCGCGCTGGGTAACCACGACCTCCATGGCAACAAGACGATTGCCCTGGCCAACTATTTTCAACGCTTCCCCGAGATCGGGAAAAGTCGCTATTACTCGGTCCGCGCTGCCAATACGCTGATGCTGGTGCTCGACAGTTCGCTCGATGAGACTTCGGGTGCGCAAGGCGAGTGGCTGGCGAAGAAGCTCGACGGTGTTCCTTCTGATGTGGACTTCGTCTTCCTGGTTCTTCATCACCCGCCCTATACCGCTTCCTCCGACAAAGCTCCCGGCGGCGGGCATTCGGCACGTCATCCGGAGCAGTCGCTAGCTCAGATGCTGGAGCAGCGCCAGGGCCACTCCCATGCTCGCTTCGTGGTGTTCTCGGGACACGTACACAACTACGAGCATCAAGAACACAACGGTGTCACCTACTTTGTGACGGGCGGCGGCGGCGCTCGGCCTTACCCAATTGATCGAACACCCAATGAACCACTCTACGGCAAAGTCGTCAACTATCACTACCTGTTGGTGGAGGTGGACGGCGGCAAGATGTCGGTCACCATGAAACGGGTGGAGCTTCAAGATGGGAACGCGATGTGGACACAGGCCGACTCGGTGGAAATTGAAACGCATTCGGCGGCACCGGCCAAAGCTGTCGGAGCCAACTAGCGGGTCGGCCAGGGCCGCAACCTAAATGATGGTCGCCAGTAGTTCGATCATCTGGCTTTTCAGGGCTGCTAGTTCCCCTTGCGTCGCTTCGTCCGTTTTCAAATTCGGCTCGGGCCTTGTTTCGCGGCCCACAAGCTCAACCCATTTCCGTTTCAGCTGCCACGCTCTATCTGCTGTCGCCCTGTCTATTGAACTATCGTCGACAAGCTGTTGGCACAGCGATGCAAGCTGGCTCATACCCAACTGTGCAAGACGCTCGGGCTTGCTGTTCATGGCACCGGATTTTACCATCACGCCGAGCGTACCTTGGCCGCATGGAAACAGGCGACGATCCGCTGAGCGTGAAAAGCCCAACTCAAATAATTGTCGTATCCTGACGGCGAGACAGAGCAACCAGTTCCACGACTATCTCCTGTAACCGTCGCCGCCGTGTTCCGGGCAGATTGATTTCGTCACGGCTGTGTGCGATGCCCGCCTTGTAAAGTCGGTTCGCTGGTCGAATCCCTTACGCCGTGGGAACCAAATTGCGAAATGATTTATCTCCCGAGCCTCGGGCAGGTCGCAGGCCGAGCCATCGTTCAGCGGGCGGTCGGCTACATACGGAAGGCAGTTCGCGGGCACCTGATACCTCCGTAGCCCTGTGTACGCAAGAGCACCAGAAATGTCCGATGCCAGACATAGTTTGGTATGCGAGAGTACAGAAGCGTACACTTACTTTGTCTCTCGCATCTTCCCGCCGTACCCACCGTTGGAGACGGTTCCTTGCGAAATCAGACAGCGTTTCGCTGCGCAAGGAGCTGTGATGGTCAATAAGTCACGTTCGATCCGTCTTAATTCTGACGGCAAACCGCCCTCTGCGGATGGCAACTCGATTGAAAATGAGATTCTGCTCGGTCTGCCGCCAGAAGAATGCGCTGCAATATTTCACAGTTAATCTACGTCCAA